>CAYNCE010000001.1:0-1248 GCA_964395855.1 uncultured Gammaproteobacteria bacterium
CAAATCCCGGTAGCGATACCAAAAAATTTCTGCTATAATTTAATACAATGACTAAATTTTGGAAAAAAGAACTGCCATTATTACAAGCAACATCAACATTGATTGGCACAATAATTGGGGCTGGGATTTTAGGTATTCCGTATGTTTTTGCAAAAGCTGGTTTTTGGACTGGCGTTGTTGTTTTAGCAGTAATTACTTTTGCGATGCTTGCAATGAAATTAATGTTTGGTGAAATAACTTTGCGAACTTATGGCAACCATCAAATTTCAGGTTATGTTGAGAAATATTTAGGAAAATTTTGGAAAAATTTAACTTCTATTATTTTAATTTTAGCTATTTCTGGTTCAATTCTTGCATATTTTATTGGCATTGGCGAAGTTTTAGCGGAAATTTTTAAAGGCAGCGCATTTATTTGGGGTTTTGCATTTTATATTCTTGCTTCAATATTTTTATACTTTGGCTTAAAACTAATTAAAAATATTGAATTAATTTTTACTGGAATTATATTTTTAATTGTTTTAACTATTTTATTTTTATCACAACAGCATTTTGAATTAGGAAATTTAGCTAATTTTGATTTTTCAAAATTATTAATTCCTTATGGCGTGGTTTTGTTTGCCTGTTCTGGAATAATAGCTGTGCCAGAAGTTAGAAAAATTTTATCTCGCCGCGAATATTTATTTAAAAAATCAATTTTACTTGGTGTTTTAATTCCTTCTGTAATTTATTTAATATTTGCATGGATTGTTGTTGGCGTAACTGGAGCTAACACAACTGAAATTGCCACTGTTGGTTTGGGTAGAATAATGGGTTATAAAATTATTATTATTGGAAATATTTTTGCGTTTTTTACAATGGCTACAAGTTTTTTAACATTAGGTTTGGGACTAAAAGAAACTTTTAATTTTGATTTTAAAATTAAACATGTTTGGGCTTGGCTCTTAACAATAATTATGCCATTAGTTATTTACGCATCTGGCTTAAAAAACTTTATTCAAATTTTGGGTTTAGTCGGCGCTTTGGGCTTTGGAATTAATGGTGTGATTTATATTTTTACTTATTGGGTCGCGCGCAAAAAATCTGAACGCCATCCTGAATATATTTTACCTAAAAAAACCACCGCTGTTATTTCAGTGTTTTTAGTTTTGATTTTTGTTGGAGGATTAATTTATACTATCTTTAATAATTTTTAATTTTTATGAAAATTCTTTACTCTGGTGGTGGCACAATGGGCTCGGTTAGCCCGCT
>CAYNCE010000001.1:1348-4766 GCA_964395855.1 uncultured Gammaproteobacteria bacterium
CTTTATGGTTGGGCACTCACGCGGGACCAGAAAGAAAAATAGTTGAAAAAACTGGAATTGAATTTAAAGCCATTGCTTCTGGCAAACTTAGACGCTATTTTGATTTGCGTAATATTTTAGATTTAATAAAAATTAATCTTGGTTTTTGGCAAGCTTTTTTTACTATTTTAAAATTTAAACCAGATGTAATTTTATCAGCTGGTGGATTTGTTAGTGTGCCAGTAGCTTTGGCTGGATGGTTATTGTATGTGCCAGTTATAATTCATCAGCAAGATGTTCACCCGGGATTAGCTAATAAACTAATGGCTCCTTTTTCTACAAAAATTACTGTGGCTTTAGATATTTCTTTAAAAAACTTTTCAAAAAAGAAAACAGTTTTAGTTGGAAACCCGATTCGACAAGGATTAAGAAATAAGGAATATGGATTAAGTAATAAAAAACTTGAATTTAATAATAATTTACCAATTTTGTTAGTAACAGGTGGTGGGACTGGGGCTTTAGCTATTAATAAATTAATCTGGGAAAGCTTAGATGAATTAACTAAATTTTGTAATATTATTCATTTAACTGGGAAAAATAAAAATAATAATAAAATAATAAATAATAATTATAAAAATTTTGAATTTTTAAAAAATGAAATGTTTGATGCGATAAATACAGCAAATTTAGTAATCTCCCGCGCTGGCATGTCATCTTTAACAGAATTAGCATATTTAAAAAAACCAGTAATTATTATCCCAATCCCAAATTCGCATCAAGAAGATAACGCAAAATATTTTGCTAATAAAAAATCCTGTATTTATTTAGAACAAAAAAAACTAACTTCAATAAAGCTAGTTCAAGAAGTAAAAAATTTATTATATAATAAAAATAAACAAAAAGAATTAAGCGAAAATATAAATAAAATTTTTATAGATTCTTCTGGGGAAAAAATTATTAAAGAAATTTTAGATACAATAAAATAAAATATCCCAAGACTTTGTTTGTCTTGGGATAAAAAATTAAACTTAATTTTCAACTAATGAACTTAAAGAGCCCCTGTTATCTAATAACTCAATTGTCTTAGCAAACAAATAGCCACTATGAATAATCTTTATTTTATTAGTTTGTAACAATTTCTCAGCTGGAATTTGCACTGTGTCTAAAACGTACATTGTCTCTAATGGCGAATCATTAATTCTCTTTATGGCGTCACCAGATAAAATTGCATGTGTAATAGCAACTTCTATCTTATTAGGTTTTCTGTTATTAATTTCTTCTAATCCTTTAACCAATGTTCCAGCAGTATCAATCATCTCATCAACAATCAAAACATTATGATTCTCAATGTCTTCATTTTCTAAAGCTAAAATAGTTTTTTTAACCTTATTATGCTCTTCTCTTCTTTTAATTATTAACCCAAAATTTGTATTTTTTTGGGAATAATGATTGATATATGAAACTGCTATCTTAACTGCCCCTCCATCACCTGCTATAACTGTGTCAATGTAAGAAAAATCAATATTTGTCTGAAAAACCTTTGAGCCATAAAGCAAGTCACACGGAATATTAAAAAATCCTTGAATTTGAGAAAAGTGTGGATCCATAATAATTATACGATCAACACCATCAGCTTCAATGTGATTTGCTTTGGTTCTTGCTGTAATTGCTACTCTTGGTTTATCTTTTCTGTCTTGTCTAGCATAACCAAAATAAGGGCTAATAACAATGATTTTTTCAGCTGAAGCGCGACGAACAGCATCCGTCATTATTGATAACCATGCCCAGCTATCTTCAGGCTGTGGGGTTGGTTGAACAATAATTACTCTTCTTTCTCTGATATTAACTTTCGGCATTACCCATTTTTCACCATCGCTAAAAGTTTCGAATTCAATATTTGCTGAATCTAAATTTAACTTTCTTGACACATCTTCAACTAATGAAAACGAGCAATGTGGACCAAAAAAAACAATACTTTCAATCTTTTTCTTTTTCAAATTCATTATCATTTCCTCCTTAATTTAAATTTTAAAAAATATTTAATACGTAATTACGGCGTAATTACGTTGATTACTTCCTAATTTTTATCTCGTAATTAATCTGTTCTATTTTGCGCAAGTTATTTTTCGCTTGATCATATTTTGTGCGTAAATATCCAGTAATATCAAACTCAACTAATTCAGCTAAAACTTCTTCAATTAATTTTTTAATACTGGCTACCTCATTCATTTTGTTTTGAGATGCTAAATTTGTGGCTCGTCGCACTAATTCGCCAGTTAAATCACAAATACCACCAAGATAACTATCTAAATTTAAGCTAATATTTTTAATTTTGTCAATTCTTTTATTAGTTAGCATTAAATAAAACATTTTTGCCTCAACATATTCTTCAGTAGCGGCTTTATAAGAACCCTCTCTATTCAAACGATCAAAACCAAAACTTTTTTCTAATCCAATTAAACTTTTTTCAATTTCAGCTAAACTTTTTTTAGCTTTAGCAAAATCATTGCGATGCAAAGCAAAAATCACACGCTTTGAATCATGCAAAATTGGGTTAGACGCGCTAATAATTTTGCGCCGTTCAGTTTCGCTTCTGTCATAATCTTTTTTAAGTTGTTGAATAAATCTTTTATTAATCATAATTTTATTTATGCACAATAACATTTGTCTTGCCTATTTCTACCCAATCATAAAGTTCTTTAGCTGGGCCGATTTGCAAACGCACACAACCATGCGACACTGCATGACCCAAACTTCTCTCACCCTCGCGATAACCATTTAAAAACGGCAATTCATGAATACCATTTTCTAGACCGCCTGACATATAAAAACCAATAAAATAAGGCATGCCCCATTTAACGCCGTCAGCGTAACCATAAGCCATTTCATATTTTGAAAATGCAGTAAATTCCCCTAAACGAGTTGGTGTGGAAGGTTTCCCGGTTGAAGTCTGCAAATCATCCATTAAAACTCCATTCTGATAATAACGAAAACGCTGTTCAGAAACATCTATGTCAATATATTTATATAAATCTGCGCGTCCACTTGGTAAATTACGCGGCAAAGTTAAAATTTCCATTTGTGCATCGCCATCCACATCACCTAAAGCTATATCTAACCCGAATTTAAAATTTTCGCCTGTCCGCCGTAGTCCAGTAGAGTTTTTTAGGGGCGAAGGCGGATCAAACACAAAAGATTTATCTGTAATTTTTTCCTTACCATAACCATCAAAAAATCTTAAGTGAGGATTTCCACCAATGCCTGGCAATGTTATAATTTCACCTTTTTGATCTTTATCCACATCTCCGCCAATCACTCGCGTTCCATTTAAAAAATTTTGAGCATAAACTAAAAATTCATTCACCAAACTCAAATCTCCACGATAAATTTGAACTTTTGGTTCATCTCCTAAACCGCCTGCAATTAAAATCTCTTCAAT
>CAYNCE010000001.1:4866-10840 GCA_964395855.1 uncultured Gammaproteobacteria bacterium
TGCGCCCCGCCTTTGGAACGCGCGCCAGTTAGAATTTCTCCACGACCATCCGCGTCAAAATCACAACCCTGAACCTCAACTCCGCCTAAAAAATTTTCCGCATACACTAAAAATGAATTAATAACAGAACCATCACTGCGTAAAATCTTTACCCACGGCTTTTCGCCTGGTCCAGCGCCTATTAAAATCTCGCTCTGGCCATCTCCTCCTAAATCAATAGTTGAAATTGAATACCCGCGAACGCTATTAAATAAAGGGATTGATTTTTCTAAGGCCAAAGTTTGCGCGTTATAAATTTTTAAAAAATCAAAATTATCTTTTGCTTGCGATGGAAAAATATAAAAAGGCAAAACTAAAACTGCTAAAAAAATAAAAACTACAAAAAATATTTTAATATTTTTAATCTGCATAGATTAATTATACCACTCTTCTCCATTTAATAAAATATTTCAACCACGAACCAATATGAATCCAAGCCATTTTTTTAAATAAATCTTTTAGCCAAGCGTTGCCACCAGATTCACGAAAATAATAATGTGTCATTTTTGAATCTGGCACAAACCAAATTTCACTGCCAGATTTCCAAATTTTACGACACAAATCCGTATCTTCCAAATACATAAAATATCTTTCATCAAAACCTTGAATTTTATCTAATATTTTTTTACGCGACAGCAAAGCGCTACCACGCGCCCAATCAATTTTGTGCGGTTCATTAACAGAAACATCATTCATTAAATATTTATCTAATTTTTTTTTGCCTATTTTATTTAATTGAGTGCGAATTAACGCTGGCATAAAAAAATCAGGAAATCTGTAGCGAGATTGCTGATATTTTTTATTTGGATACAAAAGTTTTGGAGCAACACAACCAATTTTTTCATTTTGCTCAATAAAATTTAATAAATTTTCAATTGAATTTTCCCAAACAACAACATCTGGATTTAAAATTAAAATATATTCTCCTTTTGCTTTTTTTATTCCAACATTATTTCCAGCGCCCATTCCTTTGTTTTCATTAGTTTGCGCAAATGTAAAAATTGGAAATTCTTCACGCATTATTTTTTCAATTTCATCATTTGAATTATTATCAACTACGATTATTTCATATTTAAATTGCAAATTTAAATTAACAATGTTTTTAAGACACTGCTTCACAAGCTCACAAGTTTTATAATTTAGAATTATTATTGATAATTTCATATAAACCATTTTCTTAACTTTTTAATTTGTATTTTCCTTCGCCCCATTACAACTTTCCTTTTATTCCACATTTTTGGCAATAATCTAAAAAAATCTGGATAAGCTTTTAAAGTACTCCATTCAAAAAACAAAATATAAACAAATTTTTTAAATTCAAACCACAAAATATAATGAAAATGTCGCCAAAAATTTTCTGCAACCTCATTTTTAATTAACACACATAAATGATTTTTATATGAATGATAATTTATTATTTTTGATTTAGAACGCCGCGCTCTGATAATCTTCCAGAATTGCCATAGTTTTAATGTGTGCAAATTAGCTGAACGAAAATGATAAACTTTTGCGCTTGCTACAAAAATTGATTGCCAACCATAAATCTTCAGACGATAAGAAATATCAAAATCATCTTGATACGCAAAAAAATCTTCATCAAAATATTCTTCTTTAATTTTTATATCTTCCAAAGCCTCGCGCCGATACAAAACACAAGCTCCTGAAAAACCAAAAACATTTTTCATTTCATCATATTGACCCGCGTCAATTTCAGCTTCACCAATATTTTTTACTTGTCTTGATTTTCTAACTTCTAACCCAAAAGAATCAATTTTATCAGACTTAATTGTTGTCAACAAACCATCATCTTCCATTATATTTTCTACTTTTAAAATTTTCCCGCCCAAAGCTCCTGTTTCGGGTTTAGAGTTTTTAGCAACTGATAATATTTTGTTCAAAAAATCTTTTTCCAAAATCACATCAGGATTCATTACTAATATCCAATCAGTTTGGTGCATTTTAATCGCTTGATTATGCGCTTTGCAAAATCCCAAATTATTTATATTTTTCAAAATATGCGCTTGCGGATAATTTTTCCGAATAAAACTCACTGTTTCATCTTGTGAACCATTATCAACAATATTAACTGCGATTTTAATATCAAAATTATCACCAAACCAAATACTTTGTTTAAAAATAGATTCCAAACAATCTTTAATAAATTTCATTGAATTCCAAGTAACGATGCAGATTGATAGGGTCATATTTATTTTATTTATTTTTTTACTATAGCAATAAGATGAGTAGAAACACCAAAAAATGATAAAAAATTTCTAAACAAAGATGTTTTATGATTGTAGTATTCAATTTCTTTAATTTTAAAATATTTTTGTAATAAACGGGTTAATGATTTTTTAGAATGTGTATTTACATGAGCTTTACCTTTATAAATCCATTTTTTATTAGTTAAAAAATAAATAATTTTCATAATTATGTTGCAATTTGGAGTAACTACAAAAAAAATAGTCTCAGATTTCATTACTCTTTTTATTTCATTAAAAACAACCAGTAGTTCCTGACTGTTAATGTGTTCAATAACATCCAAACAAAAAACTACATCAAAAAAGTTATCAAGTATTGGAATATTTTCCCCGTTTTCAAGCCAAAAAATATTTTGCATTTCTATACCAACTCTATCTTGAGCTTTAATAACAGCTTCTTTAGCAATATCAACCCCATAAATATTAATAAATTTGTTAATTGCTTTCAGAATTTGTAAATAATAACCATAGGCGCAACCATAATCTAATATATTCAACTGATCATTTTCAATATTTTTATACTTATTCACATATTTTAAAAATGTTGTTATGTTTTGTAAATTAAATAATAAGGAACCATAAAAGTCACCCCAATTTTCTCTGTCTTCAATATAATAAGTTTTTTTATTCATAATTTTCTATTTTAATTTTTTCAATAAAAACACTAAATAAAATTATATAACCAATTCCTAAAGGATGATTTATATATGGACTAAAAATATGTGTCACTAACAAAACAACCATACCTAAAATTAAACCAACAAAATACATTTTTAGATTATAACTTTTTGTTGTTTTAATCAAATTAATAGCTTTAAGTAATAATTTAAACAATAAGATTAAATATATTGAAAGACCTACTAATCCAATTTTTATTACAATATCAAGATAGCCCCATTCAAAAGCATAGGTCGTAAACTCACCTTGAACACGAGGATCTTCACTTTTATAAGTTACTGTGGTTCCAAAACCAGATCCAACAATAGGATGATCGGCTATTTTTTTAAAAATAGGTCCAAGTGAATTTAATCTACTTACAATAGCTACTTCTCCAGACGAAAAAAGTGATTTTTGTGCTTTTAAATTTTTATTATATGTACCAATTATTTTTGAGCTTTGCAATGTTGTATTTGCTAATAAAAATATTCCACTAAATTCTAAAAGTATTATGAATAAAACAATTAATAAATATTTAATTATTTTTTTATAATTATAACCAAAATATTTTTTAAGCATTATCAAAAAAAATATAAATGTTATAATACCAGCTACCCAGTAACTTCTAAAAAAACTAAAAATTATTATAAATAAAGAAATTAAAAATAATATTTTTATAAACTTTAATTCTTTTAAATTTTTATAATTTTTACTTAAAAATGTTAATGGTAAAAAAATAAAAAAAGAAATTAACGCATAAATGTTAGAAAGAAAAAGAACTCTAAAAAGATTACTATTTAATCTAACAATCTGACTCCCGAAAAGATGTCTTTCCCAATGGTATAAATAAAAAAATACACTTTCAATATTTAAACTAAAAAATAAATATATTATAATCGTTTTAATAAACAAAACAACCACAGATGCGCTTAAAATAGTTAAAATATTTTTGATAAAATTTTCATTTTTATGCCCAATGCGCCAAACAGGCAGAATTAATAAAAAATATAACCAATTATTAAAATCCAAAAAAACATTTCCAAAGTTGTTGCTACGAATTATGCCGCTGATAAAGGCAAATAAAACTATAATTCCTAACCATAAATAATTTTTATTAAATTTAAAATTAAAATATTCTTTTTTATTATTGCTTTTTAAAAATTTCATAGCCCACACTCCCATCACCACCAAAAACAAACCAATCCTAATTGACACCAATGTTTCCCCAAATTCTAAAGCAAACAAATACCCTTTTGAACCAATAAACAATTCAGCGAATAAAATATAAATCCCATACTCTAATTTTTTCAAACTTAAAATTAAACATAAAAATAAAATTACAAAAAAACAAATTATATTAAAACTTGGTAAAAGCCAACCAAAAAACGACAAAATCTCCGCTAAGATTATGAATAGGAATGTTGTTTTGAATAGATTTTTATTTATAAAACTTGACATAATAATTTCCAATTTCATTTCCTAGGCCTAAAGACCTAGGCTAATTGATTCCAAGCCCGATAAATCGGGCTATTTAAATTTTTATCTAGCCCAGTTCTTTAAGGACTGGGTGAATTTAAACATCCTTCCCCTTCCCAAAAAATTTTCTAATCCCAATTTTACTATCTAAAAATGTTAATAATAAATTAATCGGCTGGAAAATCCATAAAATTACTAACTGCCAAAAGGGCTTGTGCTTACGAAAATAATAATATAAAGAACGATTAAAATTTATTTGTTTTTTTAAATTATTAATTTGCTTAAAACTTTGTTCTTTGTGGTGAACAATTTTAGTGTTCGGATAAAAATAAATTTTGTACCCAGCATTTTTTGCGCGCTTGCAAAAATCAACTTCTTCAAAAACTGCCCAAAACTTTTCATCAAGCAACCCAATTTTTTTTATTACTTCTTTTTTAATCAACATTGCCGCGCCCATAACTTGGTCCACTTCTTTAACTTCATTGTGATCAAAATCCAACATAAAATATTCGCGTATTGCCTTAATTTTGTTTGGAAAAAAATTATAAAATTTTAATTGAATAAAAATCTGGTCAATTAATTTTGGAAATCTGCGACACGATCGCTGTAAGGTTTTGTCAGTGTTTAAAAGTTTTGGTCCCACGATACCTATTTTAGAATCAGAATTAATAAAATCAATTAATTTTATAATACTATTATCAATAAATTCTGTATCCGGATTTAATAACAAAATAAAATGATCTTCATGTTTAACTTCGGGATCCTTCGCTTTGCTCAGGACAAGCCTTAAGGCTTGATTATTCGCCTTTGCAAAACCCAAATTATTTTTATTTTTTATAATATATAAATTTTTATAATTTAATTTTTCTAATTCTTTAACAGTATTATCAGAAGAATTATTATCTACAACAAAAATTTCCCATTCGATATTCTGTATATACTTAAAAATAGACTTTACACATTTTAAAGTCAATTCACAAGTATTCCACGAAACAATAATAATAGATAATTGCATTCTTTAATCTTACTGAATTTAAGGGTTTTGAGCAAATAAAAAAGAATCCCGATATAACATCGGGATCCCATCACTCCTAACGACCATAAAGGTCGTTCGGGATGACATTAGACTTTTATTCTAATCCCTTTCCCCATACTAGAACAAATCGTCACAGCTTTTATATAAATACCCTTAACACCACTGGGTTTTGCCTTATTTACTGCTTGCATAAAGGCTTCGTAATTTTCTTTTAATTTATTTTCATCCCAAGAAACCTTGCCAACGATTTGATGGATATTTGAAGTTTCATCATTTTTAAAAGCTACTTTACCGTGTTTTAATTCTTTAACAATTTTTGCAACATCTTTAGTTACTGTTTCATTTTTAGGACTTGGCATCAAACCTTTTGGACCTAAAATTTTTGCGATTTGCGCCAATTCTTTCATTATGCCTGGTGTAGCTACGGCAATATCAAAATTTATAACGCCCTTATCTTTAATCTCTTGGATTAAATCTTTGCCACCTATAATATCTGCGCCAGCTT
>CAYNCE010000001.1:10940-16977 GCA_964395855.1 uncultured Gammaproteobacteria bacterium
GCGAATATGAACTTCAACAGATTCGTCAAATTTTGCTTTGGCATTTTTTTTAACTTTTTTAATTCCTTCCTCAAAAGAATATATTTTATTGTTTTTCATAATTTTCCTTTTTACTTCTTACATCTTTCTTAATAGTCACCCAATGAAACAACCACAATGGCAAACCTATTAAAATTAATGACATAGCAGTTGATGCTTGGCGCTGGCGATTGCGAATTATAAATTCATTGGGATCTTGATTTTTTTCAGTATTTTGCCATTCATTATAATCAACTAACCAATTATTAATCTGCTCTTTTTGCATTACGGTTAATTCACATTTTTCAGCGCAAACTTCTAATTCTTCAACAGATTGCAAATCAGGATCTTTCAAATACATTGGCGCAGGACGACTCATATAATTATCCTGCATATCAGCTTTAGTAAAAATCCAGGTTTTTAAACCTAAATTAATAATCATTGATGCGCCAATAACTAGCATACCTAAGCCAATTAAAGCAAAAAGGTATAAATAAATTGTACGAATGATTGGGTTTTTCATAAATTTTTATTTTTAATTTTTTAAATTACTTCTAAACCCATCTGTCTTGCAGTGCCTTTAATAATCTTCATTGCTCCTTCAATATCAACAGCATTCAAATCTGGCATTTTAATTTCAGCAATTTCTTTAATTTGCGCTTTAGTTATTTTGCCAATTTTTTCAGTATTTGGTTTGCCAGAACCTTTTTGAACTTTAGCCGCTTTTTTTAGCAATTCTGCGGCTGGCGGAGTTTTTAACTTAAAATCAAAAGTGCGGTCTTCATAAACCGTAATTTCCACTGGAATAATATCTCCTGCTTTGTCTTTGGTAGCGTCATTAAATTTTACGCAAAAATCCTGGATATTTAAACCTTGCTGACCCAAAGCCGGGCCAACTGGAGGCGCTGGGTTCGCTTGTCCAGCTTTAATTTGTAATTTAAGTATTGTTTTTATTTCTTTAGCCATAAATTTTTATATCTTTTTTACTTGTAAAAAATCTAAATCAACTGGCGTCTCACGACCAAACATTGACACCAAAACCTTAACTCTGCCGCGCGCTTCATCAATTTCAGATACTTTGGCATCCATATCTTTAAACGGTCCGTCCGTAACTTTAACAGCTGAACCAATTGAAATATCAATTTTATATTTTGGTTCTTCCACTCCCATACGCTTCTGCAACTCCTGCATTTCCGCATCTGACACTGGTGTGGGGGTTGTGCCAGCGCCAATAAACCCAGTTACATTTGGTGTGTTGCGCACCACATACCACGAAGCATCATCAACTACCATTTCCACCATTACATAACCTGGATAAATTTTTTCTTCCACAACTTTACGACGACCATTTTTAATCTTAATTTTTTTTTCTTTTGGCACTAACACTTTAAAAATTTTATCCTGCATATCCAAAGAATCAATTCTTTGTTCAAGATTGTGTTTAACATTTTCTTCATAACCTGAATAAGTATGCAAGGCGTACCAGCGTTTTCCTTGTTGTGATGTTTGTTTAGCCATAAGACACTGATTTACACAGATGTGAACACTGATTTACACAGAATATTATTAAAGTATAATATTAATAATTTTGTTTAAGCCAAAATCAACCGCGCCTAAAAATGCCGCAACAGCCAATGAAAATCCCATTACTAACAAAGTAAGGTTCCAAGTCTGTTTTTTGCTTGGCCAAACAACCTTTTTCAGCTCACGCTTTGAAGCTTTAATATAGTTGATTAATTTATTTAACATAAGTATCTTAAAAAGACCTTTTCGGTCTCTAATATTAGAGTAGCACACTATATTTTTTTGTCAAATATTTTATACATCTAAATTCTTTACATATTTTGCGTGTGTCTGGATAAACTTCTTGCGTGGAGCAACTTCTGAACCCATTAAAATATCAAAAGTTTCATCCGCTCGTTCTGCGTCTTCAATAATTACTTTTAGTAAAATTCTATTTTCAGGATTCATTGTTGTTTCCCAAAGCTGATCTGGATTCATTTCGCCCAAACCCTTGTACCTCTGGATATTTACACCAGAAACTTTTTCTCCCACACCAACCTCTTCACCAATATTTTCTGTTTTTATTTCAGTTTCTATTTTTTTATTTCTCAATTTCTCAATTTCTTTTTCCTTTTCTTCATCGCTATATACATATTTCATTATACTCCCTTTTTTCAAAGAATAAAGCGGTGGTTGAGCAATATATAGATGACCTTGTTTAACAATTTCTGGAAAATATCTATAAAATAAAGTTAAAAGTAAAGTTCTAATGTGAGAACCATCAACATCAGCATCTGTCATTATTATAATTTTATCATAACGCAAATCTTCAAGATTAAACTCTTCACCAATATTTGTGCCTAAAGCAATAATTAAAGATTTGACTTCATTGTTAGCAAGCATCTTATCTAATCGCGCGCGTTCCACATTTAAAATCTTGCCGCGCAACGGTAAAATTGCTTGAGTTTTTCGATCCCTTCCTTGCTTTGCTGAGCCTCCGGCTGAATCACCCTCAACAATATATAATTCCGAATTTTCCGGCTCTTTAGATGAGCAATCAGCCAGCTTGCCGGGCAAAGCAAAACCATCCAAAACGCCTTTTCTTAAAACTGTATCTCTGGCATGTTTAGCAGCTCTTCTTGCTTGCGCGGCTAATAAAGCTTTGCCAATAATAGCTTCTGCTTCTCTAGGATTTTCTTCTAAAAATATTGAAAAATATTCTCCAAAAACTTGGTCAACAGCAGTTCTCACTTCTGGATTGCCTAATTTAGCTTTAGTTTGTCCTTCAAACTGTGGATCTATTATACGCACAGATATAACAGCTGTTAATCCTTCACGAACATCATCACCAGTTAAATTTACATCTTTTTCCTTCAAAATATTATTCTTACGCGCGTAATTATTTAAAGTTCTTGTTAAAGCAGTTCTAAATCCAACCAAATGCATTCCCCCTTCTGAATTAATAATATTATTTGCAAAAGCAAAAACTGATTCGCGATAATCATCTACATATTGCAACGCAACTTCTACAATAACTGGGTCTTTTTTTATTGATTTAATTTCTTCAGCATTTTCTGTATTTCCATTATTTAAACCATTTTTATTTGGCGTAATTTCTTTTTCAACATAAAAAACAGATTGATGTTTTGGCTCATTATTTGCATTCAAATGTTTAACATAAGATTTTATTCCTCCTTCAAAATAGAATTCATAAGATTGTAATTTGCCCCTTATCCGTTCATCAAAAATTTTAATTTTTACTCCCTTATTTAAATAAGCTTGCTGGCGCAGATGGTCTATAATAATTTGCCAGTTAAATTCTAAAACATCAAAAACTTGTGTGTCTGGTTTAAAAATAATTGTAGTTCCAGTTCCGCGAGCTTTACTAATTGCCTTAACTTTCTTTTTTGGCTTGCCGCGCTCGTATTCTTGCATCCACAATTTTCCATCTCTTTTGATTTCAGCTTTTAAATATTCTGACAAAGCATTTACAACTGACACACCAACTCCGTGCAAACCACCAGATACTTTATAACCGCCTCCGCCAAATTTACTGCCAGCGTGCAGTTTTGTTAAAGCTAATTCTAAAGCAGAAACTTTGTATTGTTTGTGAATATCAACAGGAATTCCGCGTCCGTCATCTGAAACAGAAACACTTCCATCTGCTAAAAGTGTGACAGAAATTTCTGTTGCAAAACCAGCCATTGCTTCATCAATGCCGTTGTCAACAACTTCCCAAATCATATGGTGCAAACCTGAACTACCGGTTGAACCAATATACATTCCCGGTCTTTTTCTAACTGGATCCAAACCTTCCAAAACTTGTATCTGGTCCGCCTTATAATCAGATGCTTTGGATTTGGTGGTCTTTTTAGTTTTAGTATTAGATTTTATTGTAGATTTTTTAGGTCTTGACATAATTTTTAAACCTTGAGCTGTTTTTTTATTTTAAACAAAAATAAAACCCTATTTAGTTTAATTTTAGCTTAAAACACAAATTTTGTCAAAAAAAATTAACTTCTTAATTTTGCCCCAAACTTTTTTTCTAATAATCTTATAATTTTATTTTCAACAACTTCAACTTCTTTGTCTTTTAAAGTTTTATCTGCTTGATAAGTTATTCTAAATGCTAAAGATTTTTTATTTCCTAAATCAAATTCTGAAAGAAATTCTATTTTATTAAAAATATCATCTTGAATTTGTTTTAAAATTTCATTTTTTATTTCTCCCCATTTTACATCCCAATCCACCTCAATCGCAATATCTCTTTCAATTGATGGAAATTGGGGAAGCTGTTCAAATTTTTTCACACTGCCAACACTATATACTAATTTTTCAAAATTAATCTCAAACAACCCAATCTCTTTATTTTTAATTTTTTCTTTTAAAATTCCGAAATAACCTATTTCTTCATCATTAATAAAAATCCCTAAATTTTTATCCTGATTCAAGAAAGGCGTAGCCTTTCCAATTCTTAATTCGTAATTCATAATTCTTAATTCTTTTAAAGCTCCTTCCACAACGCCTTTTATTTCAAAAAAAATATCATCTCTAAAAACAATTGCCCCAGCTAACATCTTTGGCTGTTCTGCTAAAACATCATCTCCAAAACTTTTATCCTCACCTTGTTTAAAAACTCGCCCTAATTCAAATAATTTAAATTCAGAAAAATAACGCAAATTATCCTGAACATTTTTAATTAAATTTGGAATTAAACTGGTTTGTAAAAATCTATTTTCTTGCGCTGGCGGGTTTGCAATTTCTATTATTTTGTCACTTGATAATCCGAGTTTATCTAAAATCTTTTCATCTGCCCAAGGATAATTAAAAACTTCATTCATCCCGCATCCAAGTGATAAATAATTTTTAATTTTATTTTCCAAATCAAATTCTAATTGATATTTTGCTTTGTCCATTTCAATCATTTCAACTTTTTCTTTTAAATTATCATAGCCGTAAATTCTTGCGACTTCTTCAACAATATCTTCTGGAATTGAAACATCGCCAGTTGCCCGCCAAGAAGGAACTAAAATTTTATATGCGCCATTGCTTTCTTCAACTTTAAAGCCTAATCTGGATAAAATTTTAATAATTTCTTCTGAATTAAATTTTTGTCCGATTCTTTTTTCAATAAAATCGTGATTTATTTTTATTATTTTATTTTTTGGTTTAACTGGAAATTCATCAATATATTCTGTAATTTCTGACTCTGGAATAATTTTTTTAATTAAATAAAGCATACGAAGCATAGCTGTTTCTGCTAAATTTGAATCAAGATTTTTTTCAAAACGAATTTCTGCTTCTGTGCGCAAATTTAATTTTTGCGAAGTTTTGCGCACACTCATTGCGTTAAAAGTTGCTGATTCTAAAATAATTTCTGTTGTATTTTTATCAATCTCAGAATTTGCTCCGCCAATAATTCCAGCAATCGCAATTGGTTTTTCTGAATCAGCAATAACCAACATTTCTGAATCTGACTCTCTTTCTTCCCCATCCAAACTCTGAATTTTCTCGCCATTTTCTGCATTTCTAATAAATATCTGTGTTTTATCAGTGTTCACATCTGTGTGAATCAGTGTTTTATTAAAAGCGTGTGTTGGTTGTCCCACATCCATTAAAACATAATTTGTAATATCAACAATATTATTTATCGCTCTTAAACCAACTGCTTCTAATCTTTTTTGCATCCATTCTGGTGATGGCGCAATTTTAATATTTTTTACAACACAACCAATATATCGCGAACACAAATTTTCATCTTGGATTTTCACTGTCATCCCGAATTTATTTCGGGATTTAATGTTAGATCCTGAAACAAGTTCAGGATGACAAAGTGGTAAATTATAAATCGCAGAAAGCTCCCTCGCAATCCCATAATGACTCCACAAATCCGGACGATTTGTTAAAGATTTATTTTCAATTTCAATAATTACATCATTAAAACCTAGTGCTTCAGATAAATTTTGCCCAATTTGTTGGTTCAAAGTTTTACTTTGAACTATTTTGTTTAAATCCA
>CAYNCE010000001.1:17077-29753 GCA_964395855.1 uncultured Gammaproteobacteria bacterium
TCATTTGAAGCGCAAATCATACCAAAACTTTCCTGGCCCCTAATTTTAACTTTTTCTAAAACAACTGGCTCGCCTTGTCCATGCCATTTTACTTTGGCGCCAGGTAAAGCTACTGCCACAAACATTCCTTGTTTTAAATTCGCGCCACCGCAAACAATTTGAACTGGTTCTGGCTGACCAATATCTGTCATCACAATTTTAAGTTTATCCGCGTTTGGATGTTTTTTTAATTTAACGATTTTACCAACTACAATATTTTCAAACTCTTCAGCTTGATTTTTTATTGATTCAACTTCAACAGTTGACATTATCAAATCCTCAGCCAATTTTTTTGGAGTTATGTTTTTTGGTAAATCAATGTATTGTTTAAGCCAATTGAGTGAAATTTTCATATGACTTTCATTATTTTTAGTATCGCCTTTTTCTGCCGTCCCCAATCACTTCCCCATCTTGAACTTCCTTCAACAGCAATAAAATGAATTTCATTTTCTCGCGCCCAATCTGATGCTCCGCCGTCTAAATTCATATCGTATCGCTTTTTAAATTTAGAATACTTATTATAAATTCTTGCCCAATTTTCAGCAACTTCATCACCTTTATTTATCATCACATCTTTTCCAACATTGTGCAAGATTATTAAATTTTTAATATTATTTTCTTGAATAAATTTTATTAAACTTTTAGTTTCTGGCTCTGACCCAGCAAATTCACCACAAAAAACTTTTTGTGATTTTTCTGAATAATTTTTTCCTGTTTTCCAAACTGATTTTGATTGAAAATTTTGCGTTGGAAAATTTCTATTTAAATCTACATTATTTAGATTAAACCGTCCAACTTTTCCACGATGAATATAATCTGGATTTTTAATTGCTTTTGTGTAACCATCAATATTTAAAACTGGAATTACAAATAACTCTATATTTAAATTTTTATTAAAAAAATAATTTATAATTTTTTTAGCTAATTTAACAGTCCCAACTTCATTCCCGTGAATCCCGCCAACAATTAATAATTTACTCCCTATTCCATATTCCTTATTCCCTAATCCTTTAATTCTATAACAAATTATTTCCCTCCCCTCAACACTCTTCCCAATGACTTCTTTTTCAACATCGCTAAAAATTTTCTCTTCTTTATCAAATAAATTATGCCAAATTCCAATCAATCCGCGATAAATCGTTCCACCAATATAATAAATTTTTTTAATTATTTTTTTCATTTAAAACTTTAGATTAGAAAGGTTAATTCATTCATAAAAGTGTTTTTGTGTTTTAATGTTTTCTGTGTTTTTATGACTAAATCCCTTTATCCAACAAATAAATCATCAAAGCCACCATTGCTCCTACTGCCGCTATAATCCAATAACGCATTACCACAGTTTCATTGCGCATACCTTTTAATTGAAAATGATGATGCAAAGGCGCTGCTATAAATAATTTTCTTTTTTGTTCTGACCAACCTTTTTTAATTCCATATTTTCTATAAAGCAATTGTCCAATATCTGACGCAGTTGTCACAACCAATAAAATTCCAGCAATCGGCAATAATAAAATCGCGTTAGTCATAAAACCAACCACAGTTAAAGTTGTTGTCAAAGCCAAAATACCTGTTTCGCCCAAATAAAATTTAGCTGGCGGCGCGTTAAACCATAAAAATACAGCTAAAGTTCCAGCAATCATAAAACAAAATGTTGCCAAATCAACTTGCCCGCGAATAAACGCAATCACGCCAAACATCATAAACAATGGCGCGAAAACTCCTCCAGACAAACCATCAATTCCATCAATAATTCCAGAAGAAAACACACCAACCATTGTGATTGCGAATAAAGGGATATAAAAACCATTAATATAAAAATCTCCAAAAAACGGAATATGAATTGTGTCCCAGCCAAGTTTAAAATGAAACCACAACGCTCCAACAACACCGATTATTAAAACAAGAAAAATTCTTTTTGATAAACTCATTCCTCCTCCTAAATATTTTTTCACTGCTCCTTTTGTTGTTAAAATATCATCAAACAATCCAAGAATTCCAGCAATTACTAAAGTAAATAATGGTAGCCAAGTTTCTGCGCGGGTTAAAAAATTCAAATTATTAAATAAACTTGGACAAATTTTTTCTAAAAAAAACATTAGAATCGCCAAAACCAAAATAGTTACCCAAATTAATAATCCACCTCCGCAAGGAGTAAAAATGTGATCATCTTTTTCAATTTTTTTAAAAGTTATTAATTTGTGGCCATCAGGAGTGTATTTTTTAGATTTTTTTTTCCACAATTTATATCTATTTAAAACTCTAACCAAACTCGGCGCCCACATAAACGCGCCCACAAAAGCTAGAAATGTTAGTATAAATATTTTCGCTATCATAAATAATTTTTTATTTTTTAATTTTAACCATCTCTTCTAAATAAATATCTAATCCTTTTTCAACTGTTTTTAACATAAAATTATAATAATCTTCTGATTTATTTTCCAACTGATATTTTTCAATAGACTTAATATACTTATTTCTTTGTTCTTTTTCAATCATAGCTACTGGAAAATTTGCTGATAATAAAATCAAATTCATTAACAATCTTGCGGTTCTTCCATTTCCATCAACAAATGGGTGAATTGAAACTAATTTATAATGAGCATTAATCGCTAATTCAACTGGATCTTTATTTTTAGTTTGTTTAATCCATTTAACAAAATCTTGCATTAAATCTGGAACTTTGACTGGGTTTGGTAAAATAACTCGTGAGCCAGCAATTCTAACCGGAATATTTCTATATTTACCAGCATTATGGTCATCAATTTTTTGTAAAATTATTTTATGAATATCTAAAATTAAATTTTCATTAATTTCTTTATCTTTATTTTTTAAAATAAAATCAAAACCTTGCGCTGTATTTTTTGCTTCTATATGCTCCTGCAAAGTCTTGCCTTCAACTGTAATATCTTTTTCAACTATTTGAGCGGTTTCCTGCCGCGTTAAAGTGTTTCCCTCAATCGCGTTGCTTGAATAAGTTAATTCAACTCTAAACCAATCTTGTAAATTCTTTTGCAAATCTAAAGGAATTGGACCCATTTTATCCAATTTTTCTTTTTTGTCTAATATTTTTTGTAAATAGTCTTGATTCATAATTTTAAAGCCTGTCCTGAACGACTTTTAGGGTCGTTAAGAGTGAAGGATCTAAAAAATTAAAAATAAATATAAATAAATTATTTTTTATTTTTTAATTGCAATTTTAAATTTTGACTTTTAAATTTTATTAGAAATTAGAAATTGTAATTTAGAAATTTTACAATATTACTTATCCACAGATTTAATTTGACAAAAAAAATGAATTTTGATATACTTATTTTAGAAAATCTCCATTTATCCAAGGCTCTTTATGAGTACAGATAAGTGGGATTTTTTATTTTTAAAACTTTATTAAAATTTTTTCTTTATTTTTAATAATTTGATAATATTTGTCTTCATTTTTCTCAATTTTTTTAAAAATACTGCCAGAAATCATATCAGCGATTTGAATCATTGTTTCATTTTTAGATCTTTTTTGTTTTATTTTATTTACTACATTTTTACTTAAATATTTTCTTAAAATCATATTAAATTCTTTGTGATGAATTTTAGCAGATGCTTCATCAAGAATCAAAATTGTTTTGTATAATGGTGGATTATTATCATAAAATAATCTTCTTAACATCTCACAATAAATTTGCTGTGAATTAAAATCAGTTTTTCTTAATTTTCTTTTATCAACAAAAATGGCTTTATATTCTAAAGATAAACTTTTTATTGTTTCAAGAAATGTTTTTTTATATTTGTTTTTACATCGTGAGAATTTAAATTCATAATCAATTGTTAAATCTAATTCCTTTTTTAGTTGATTGATTTTATTATTGATTTCTTGTTCTTTTTCTGCAATCAAAAAAACTGCGGTAATCATTATAAATTTCTTCTATTTGTCGTGCTGATTTATGAATCAATTCTGGAATATCAGAATTTGCAGTGATAAACCATTGATCTTCCTTTGTCATTACATTGACAAAATTTTTTTCATTATCAAAATCAAGGTTTGATTTTATTTCAAACAATTCGCAAAGTTGTTTTACGGTTAAACTTTTAGGCAAATAAATCAATAATTCCTCTGTTGTTTTTAATTCATTAATTTCTTTATCAGTAAATACACAAGGAGAAACTGAAAAATTCTTGATAAATTTCTTAATACCAAGTTTTTTATAATAATTTCCAAATTCTTTTTCTATTTTCATATTTAATTTTCCGCGTTATTTCACGTTGCTATCTGCGTTATTCCGCTTAGAATTGTCTAAGAAACCTCAAATCCCCTGAATGCATTAAACGGATATCATCAATCCCATATTTCATCATTACTAATCTGTCTAAGCCGATATTTATGTAAAAACCTTGCCATTTTGTTGGGTCAATGCCACCAGCGCGCAAGACATTTGGATGCGGAGGACCGCCTGGCATCATTTCCACCCAGCCAGATTGTTTACAAACAGGACAGCCCTTGCCATTGCAATTTAAACATTCCATATCAATTTCAAAACCTGGTTCCACAAATGGAAAAAATCCAGAACGCATACGAATCTTTACTTCGCGTCCAAAAACCCTTTCTAAAATTGTTTTAATCAAAATCTTGCCACCTGAAAATGAAATATCTTTATTCACAATCAAAGCTTCATATTGATAAAAGCATCTTTCATGCCCCGCGTCTGTGGCTTCAGCGCGAAAAGCTCTGCCAGGATAAACAAATCTAAACGGCGGCTTGTGAGTTTGCATATATCTCACGCTCCCACCAGTCAAATGCGGTCGCAAACATAATTTATTTAAACTTTTTTTATTTAATACTTTTGACTTTTGACTTTTGACTTTTGACTTTATCCAGTATGTATCCATACTTTCCCGCGCCGGATGATCAGGTGGAAAATTTAAATTATCAAACGCATATCCTTCTGAAGTAATTTCCGGACCTTGATAAATTTCAAAACCTAAAAATTTAAACACATCATTTAAATCATTTTTAACTTGAGTAATTGGATGAAGTGTTCCAATTTTTTGATCTTTTCCCGGAAGAGTTGTATCATAAATTTTATTTATTTTTTTATCCCTATTCCCTACTTCCTTATTCCCTATTCCTTGCTTTACCTCTTTATAAACTCTTTCAATTTCTGTTTTCACTTCATTAACTAATTTGCCAATAACTGGCTTTTCTTCAATCGCCACATCTTTCACTTGTTTAAAAATTTTAGTTATCTTGCCTTTTCTGCCTAAATATTCCACTTTTAAATCCTCAAGATCATCCAAAATCTCTGTTGATTTTATTTTATCAATAATTTCTTGTTTAAGTTGATTAAGTTTTTGTTGCATAATTATTATTTTTCAAAAACATCATTTCCAAAGATGCTAAAATAATTAATAAAATCAATAAATTCCACCATGCAATCAAACCTTGGCTTTGCAAAAACAAACTAACTATAATTAAAACTCCAAACCAAATTCCTTGACGAAAAGCAATCTTAACTTGCTGACCAATAAACTGATTTTTATTAAAAAAATAACGGACTAAAAAACCAATAATGGCAGCCAAGCCAGTGACTGAAAAAAATAGTGATACATAAAATAAAACAAAACCTAAAAACACAGTTTGCAATGGATTAACTGAATAAACTACAATCAAAAAAGCAGTCCAGCAAAAAAGAGTAGCCAGTATCATTAAAATTAAATACTTGCTTAATGTCATATATATTAATTTTACCAAAAATACAAAAACAATGCAAACATAATTATAAACAAAAAAACCGCTAATTTTAGTGGTTTTTTTGCTTCTCTAAATGAATGCACTTTATAAATCAGCTGGTCGCACAGTTGATCTCTTGTTTGCTTGACAACGAGCAACTGCTTTGTTCAATAATGCTTCGTTTTCTTTACTTAAAGCTTCACCTAAATCACTTGAAGAATGAAGACCTTTTTCTTTAACATAGGCTTTAATTTTTGAGCCTACAACTAACATGTCTGACATAATTTTTTTCTTAGTCCGGACTCTAGAAACCCGAACATATTAATTATTTAAAATCCTATAAATTCTAGTTTTACACAACCTTTAATATATTGTAGCAAAACAGCAAAATAAAGGCAAATTTAAATTTCTGGCGGAACGGACGGGACTCGAACCCGTGACCTCTGCCGTGACAGGGCAGCGTTCTAACCAACTGAACTACCGCTCCAAAAACTAAAATTTAGTTTAACAAAGATTTGGATTTTAAGCAAGAATCTTCCCTACCTTAAACAAAATCTCTTCACCTTGCCATGGCCCAATTAATTGCGCGCCAATTGGCAAACCTAAGTTAGTTTTGCCCGCTGGAATTGAAATAGCCGGTAGACCAGCCACATTAACTGGCACAGTAAATACATCTTGCAAATACATTTGTAAAGGACTATTTATTTTCTCATTTAATTTAAACGCAGGAGTTGGCGTGGTTGGCGTAATTAATAAATCAACTCCCGCAGAATTGGGGGAAAACACTTTTTCAAAATCCAATTTAATTAAAGTCCTTACTTGCTGAGCTTTTTTATAATACTCATCATAATAACCTGATGACAAAGCATAAGTGCCCAACATAATTCTACGCTTTACTTCATCTCCAAAATATTTAGCCCGAGATTTTGCGTAAACATTAAATAAATTTTCAGCATCTTCTTTTTTGCCATAACGAATTCCATCATAACGCGCCAAATTTGCTGAAGCTTCAGCTGGTTGGATAATATAATAAACAGCAAGCGCGTATTCTGTGCGCGGTAAACTTACTTTAACAATTTCCGCGCCTAATTTTTCAGCTTTTTTAATAACATTTTTTACAGCATTTTCAACTTCTTTATCTAAACCACTTACAAAATACTCTTTTGGAATTCCGATTTTAAAATTTTTTAAATCTAATTTTTGATCATTTAAATTTTGAATTTTGAATTTGTTTAGGATTTCGGATTTAGGATTTAGGATTTCTAAACTTGTAGAATCTAACTTGTCTACGCCTTTTATAGTATTATAAACTATCTCAACATCTTCAATTGTTGACGCCATTATTCCCGCTTGGTCAAATGATGATGCCATAGCAATTAACCCATAACGCGAAATTGTTCCATAAGTTGGTTTAAACCCAACAACTCCACAAAAAGCAGCTGGCTGGCGAATTGAACCGCCAGTATCAGTGCCAATTGAATAAACAGATAAATCTGTTGCTACTGCCACAGCTGAACCGCTGGATGATCCGCCTGGAACTCGTTCCAAATTATGCGGGTTTTTTGTTGGTCCAAAACTTGAATTTTCACCAGAACCGCCCATAGCAAACTCATCACAATTATTTTTTCCCAATAAAACCATTCCGTTTTCTTTTAATTTTTTAACCAAAGTTGCGTCATAAGGCGCGATATAGTTTTCTAAAATTTTTGAACCAGCTGTTGTTTGAATTCCTTCAGTCATTATTAAATCTTTTATTGAAGCGGGAATCCCAGCTAACAAAGATAATTCTGCGCCTGCGGCAATTAATTCATCAATTCGCGAGGCGCGTTCTAATGCTTGCTTTTCTGTAATTGTAATAAAAGCATTAAGCTCCGGATTTTTATTTTTTATTCTAACCAAATAATCTTGCGCTAATTCTGTAGCAGAAATTTGTTTGGACATTAGTTTTTCATGGAGTTGTTTTATCATAATATTTTCTTAACCTTTACCAGCCCATTTTCAACATCAGGCGCCATATTTATTAAATTTTTTGTTAACTGTTGACTATTAACTGTTAACTGTTGGCTGTCATCCCTCCACACATTTTCCAAATCCATGGTTCCGCCATCCGCTGTTTCAACCCCATTAGTATCTACTTCCTGCAATTTTTCCACATAATCCAAAATCTCACCCAGTTGGTCTTGGTATTTTTTAATTTCCAGTTCTGATAAATCCAACCGAGCAAGTTTAGCAATGTGTTGAACTTCTTGTTTAGATATCATGCTTAAATTCTAACATAATAAAATTAGCTTGACAAAAAATATGTTCACGGAACATACCAGGAACATACCATAAAATTATTTATTAAATTACCTACAAACTACATAATGTAAATATTCTGTAGTTTTGTTGTTTTTAAAATCTCTATTTTCATCTCTGTCTGCTTTAAAACGATTATAGTTTTTAGTAAAATATCCATACTTGCCACGCAAACTCATAATTTCTTTTACATCATCTGCTGTCATTAAACCCTCGTTGTTGTAGCTTAAAAAAATATATTTTACTTTTGCATTCATTATTAAATCTTTAAATGCTTTTTTTACTTGTGTTTTTTGGCAATATAAAGATTTTTGATCTTCATATTCTCGCAAACCAGTTTTGCCGTGAATTTTTGGATTATCGTATTTAGCAATTGTTTCTAAAAGATGATAATTTGTCGCATATTGTCTATGATTATAAGGCGGGTCTAAATATAAAATATCACCATTAATTTTTTTAATTAATTTATTAATATCTTCATTAAAAACTTTGTGCTCTTGATCATTAACTATCATACTGGCTGGTTTTAATACAAATTCTTTTTGCGCTGTTGTTTTTAAATGCTTTAAAAACGCTCCATAAATGGATGCGGTGTTTGCGTATTTATCAATTGATTCAATTAAACTTGTGAGTAAAAAATAATATTCTTGATTATTAATTAATTTTTCTTCTTTCCAATTCTCAATTTTTTGTCTAACTGTATCACACTTGATTCCATTTTCATCTGAAAAATATTGTCTTTGGACTTTTTTATTTTCTGTTCCACCTAAACAATAATTTTTAAAAATAAATCCTTTTTTACCTTTTAAATTTGATAAATATTCACAGACAAATTTCCCTCTCTCTTTTGCTTTAATATCTTTTAATTCTGGAATCTTTTTAATTAAATTTTTAAAATTTAAAATTTTATGATTTTCAATATAATGTTTATTTAAAACAAAACTGTAATATTGAATATCATTAGCAATTACGCTATATCCTTTTTCTTTAAAATACGATCCTACTGCTCCTGTCCCAGCGAATAAATCACAAAATACTTGATTGTTTTTTCCAGCCACTTTTTCAATAGATTCTTCTAAAAATTTTAGAAGGCTTAATTTTGAGCCGATGTAGTTCATAAATATTAATTAATTTTATTCCTCCTCAATAAATTTATTTAACTCTTCTCTCCACTTTTCTGGATTATGCCATCCACAACCAACACAACCTAATTTATCATTATATTTTTCATCGCCTTTATAAAAAAATTTTATTCCTAACAAATATTGTCGAATTCCTGTTTTTTTACATTTTTCACATTTTCTACTTTTCAAAAGATTATGTTCTCTGACCAAAAGCATATATCTTTCTTCAATTTCTTCATCTGTCAAATCTTCTGGTAAATTTTCTTCAGAAGTTTTCCATCTTATTTCAGGAATGCGATGATCAATTTCAATACTTCTACCTGTTGGGGAATAATCAAGAATAACATCCTTATTTTTATAATAAGCAATAATCCTTTTTCTAAGTTTTGCAGGCATTGCAATTCTTTTTATTGCCTCGTCTGTCTTTTCTAATAATTTTAACTTTCTATGTGGTGTTTTGCGACCACATTTTTTACAAAACATTTTCTTTGCCCAATCTGAACCTACTTTTTCCAATTGATACCCATCTCGTCTTAAACCTTGTAATGCTTTAGCTGGTTGAGACCCTGGCAATTCACATTCTGAACAATGCCATTTTAGATCTTTTAAAATTTCAAAAATCCTAAATTTTTGAGTTTCTTCTTTATAAGGATTAACTTTATCTTTTTTCATAAATTTTAATATTTAAAAACAAAAATATATTCGTGTTTAAAAATGTAATAATCGCTTGAAAGCGCACGATACCGCCAAATTGACTCTTGATTTCTTTTACCACGATTACCTGCCATATTTTTTATTATAACACTTTTTAAAACTAATCCTAATTTTTGAACTTCATTCATACAATAAAAACCTAACGGATACCAACGACCTTGTGAATATTTGTCACCAATTACAAGAACTAAATATCTGTCTTTTTCTAAAACATTTAAGCAATTTTGAACAGTTTCTGAAAACTTTTTTAAAAAATCAAGCAAAGAAGTTGAATTTGATAAATCTTCTTTTTTATTTGAAAATTTTAAAATATCAAAATACGGCGGATGTAAAATAACTAATTGGGCATTGTCTCTATTGCGTTTCGCCAAAATCATTTTAGCTTTATCATATATTTCTGATTTAGTGCTATCTCCAGAAATGAATTCAAAAAAATTATTTTTTGATGTGATCTTGTCTTTTATTTTAGCAATTAAATTATTTTGAATGTCTATTCCAATACAATTTCTTTGTAAATTTTCACATTCAATCGCTGTTGTTCCGCTCCCAATAAACGGATCTAAAACTGTTTCATTCTTTTTTGTGAATCTTCGAATAAATTGATTTGGTATTTGCGGAATAAAATTACCGTGATAAAAATTAGAGTGTTTGCCTGTCTTGTCTCGTTCTGGGATATTCCAAAGACTATCTGTCCAAATATCAAGTTCTTTCCAATTTTCTAAATTTAAGTCATTAAAAACAGGCATATTTTTTTATTTATACCTTAATTTTCCCACAAATTAATAAAAAAAACAAATATTTTCCCTAAAAAATGCTTTATGGTATAATATATTTAAAGGAAAAAAATTAATTAGTAATCCACAGCTAGCTTTAAAGTTAGCCATTTTATGGATTATTTACCACCGCCACTCGCGAGTAGCGGGGTAAAGGAACAAGCGCATATGACAAACGAAAAATCAATCCCGAGTACTCGGGATCGTTCAGCTTCTGACATTAAAAAAATGTATGCTGAAAATGTGGAGCAAGATATACTAAACGAAGTTGCTGAAGCCACCTCAGAGCCAACTCTGGCTCGCAAAAAAAAGAAATCAAAAGGTCATAAAATTTTTATTACTTTACTAGTTATTGTAATTCTAGTTTTTGTTGTTTTATTTGTGATTTCTAAAGTTACTAACTGGGACATTTTAAATGTTTCTAAAAACCCTGTAGTCAACATTGAAAAAGACGTAGTTAAAGCCAGCGATTGGCAAGCTGTTTTTTTAACTAATGGTCAAGTCTATTTTGGCAAGCTTGAAGATGTTAACGGCAGTTACCCAACTTTAGAAGATGTTTATTATCTTCAAGTTCAAGATGTCCCAATCCAACCAGCTGAACCTGCAACTGATGAAGCAGGCGTTCAACCAGCTGTGGAAACTCAACAACAAATGATTTTGGTCAAATTTGGCACTGAATTGCATCGTCCAATGGACAAAATGTATCTTAATAAAGATCATATTATGTTCTTTGAGGATTTAAGAGCAGATTCAAATGTGGTTGCCGCGATTGAGAATTATAAAAATCCAGCGCCAGCAGAAACTGCTGAATAATGAATAAATAAAAATAAAACAAAAAACTCCGTCTTAATGATGATATGGAGTTTTTTGATTTGAAAAAATTTGCTTAAATTCCTGTTTTAAAGTATATTTAAAATAGAAATTTGATTAAGAATTTAATTTATAAACCTATGAACAAGACATTTTCTAAAAAATCCACAATTATTATTTTAATCGCTTTGGCTCTGCTTACAGCTGGGCTTGCTTATTGTATCTTGGTTTTAAGCCAAAAAGACAATAATTTAAACTGGAATACTGTTATTAAACACAAAGGATCTGTTGTGATAAATAATGTGGAAGATGAAAATATTGATACAAGTGAGTGGTTGACTTATACAAATGAGGAGTATGGATATACATATAAATATCCTTATAGTGGATTTGAAGATTCTGAAGGTTTTTTAGGTGACGCTAATTGGTTTGATGTCGATTACACTTGTTTTAATGGGTGTCTACAAGGAGATAAAATACAAAGAAAATATTATCATAAGTTTGAAACAGAAGGTGTATATCGCCCAGTATATATTATTAAAGGAGAAAGTGGCGAAGATTTTGTAGCAGTATTACATAATAATAGAGTAATAAGAGATGAAAATAAATTGGTGGAAGAAGGGCAGGGTGTGTCAGAAGATGAATTTTATAAAAAATATAAAGAACAAATTAAAATATTTAAACAAATGGCAGAAACAGTTGAATTTATAGATATTGATTTTGTTTTTCCTGAGCTTGATACTTCAGACTGGAAGATGTATAAGAATGAAAAATATGGTTTTGAATTTAAATATCCAAAGTTTTATGAAACAGATGATGAGTATAGAAAAGGAATTATTAATAGTGGTTTTGGTGATTTAAAAATTCAATGGGGCGTATTGAGAGGTAATTATACACCTTTTGCAATATCTGTATATCCAATAGAAAATAAGCAAAAAATATTTGAAAATTCTAAAATTAAATATATGAATTTTGGAGATTTTGAGGTAAATGGTGGCATTATTGCAAAGGCAACAAACCAATTTTCAGATGGATATGTCATTGAGGTTGGTGATTATTTATATTGCATACGAGGTATTTTTGATATTGATAAAGATTCCGAACAATATAGAGGGATATTAAACACATTAAAATTCAAATAAAATAAATAAAAGTACATTAAAAAATAAAATACGAAAGGAGGAAAATTAAGGATAGTTTTG
>CAYNCE010000002.1:0-22549 GCA_964395855.1 uncultured Gammaproteobacteria bacterium
AATTTTATGCAAAAAAAAATAACTAATCGGACAGGTCACAGACCTATCCCTACAAATAAAATTGCAGATAATAAACCATCTGGCGGTATTGTTAAAGATCGTTTAATTTCTGAAGAAATGCGCGAGTCATATTTAGATTATGCAATGAGCGTAATTGTTTCGCGCGCTTTGCCAGATGTTCGCGATGGTTTAAAACCAGTTCACCGCAGAATTTTATACGCTATGTGGAATATGGGTTTAAAATCATCAGCCAGATTTAGAAAATCAGCCGCAGTAGTTGGTGAAGTTTTAGGTAAATACCACCCACACGGCGACCAAGCTGTTTATGAATCAATGGTTAGAATGGCGCAAGATTTTTCAATGCGCTACCAATTAGTTTGGGGCCAAGGCAATTTTGGTTCCATGGATGGTGACGGCGCAGCCGCTCAAAGATACACTGAAGCAAAATTAAAAAAAATATCAGAAGAACTTTTGCAAGATTTAGAAAAAGATACTGTTGATTTTATTCCTAATTATGATGGCAGTCAGCAAGAACCAAAAGTTTTGCCAGCCAAACTGCCAACCTTGCTTTTAAACGGCACAATGGGAATTGCTGTTGGAATGTCAACAAATATTCCACCGCACAATTTAACTGAATTAGTTGATGGAATTATTTATTTAATAGATAATTCAAACGCGACTGTTGATGATTTAATGCAATTTATTAAAGGCCCTGATTTTCCAACTGGCGGAATAATTTATAATAAAGAAGATATTAAACAAGCCTATGCCACTGGCAGAGGCGGAGTTATTTTGCGCGGAAAAACAGAAATTGAAGAAAATAAAAAAGGTTTTCAAATTGTAGTTTCAGAAATTCCTTATCAAATGAATAAAGCATCATTTTTAGAAAAAATTGCCGGGTTGGTTAAGGACAAAAAAATTGAAGGCATTCGCGATTTGCGCGATGAATCAAATAAAGACGGGGTCAGGGTAGTGATTGAACTTAAAAAAGATTCTTATCCAAAAAAGGTTTTAAACCAACTTTTCTCGCAAACTGGATTGCAAACCACTTTTCATTTTAACATTTTGGCTTTAGTTGACGGCATTCAGCCCAGAGTTTTAACTTTAAAAATGGTTTTAGAAGAATATATTAAACACAGGCAAAATGTTGTCACTCGCCGAACGCAATTTGAATTAAATAAAGCAAAAGACAGGGCTCATATTCTTGAAGGTTTAATGTTGGCTTTAAACAAAATTGACGCGGTTATTAAAACAATTAAAGCGTCAAAAGACAGATCTGACGCAAAAACCAAACTTATAAAACAATTCAAATTATCTGAAAAACAAGCTGAAGCTATTTTGGAAATGAAACTTTCACAACTTGCTAATTTAGAAAGATTAAAAATTGAAACAGAGTTAAAAGATAAGAAAAAATTAATCAAACAATTAACATCCATTTTAAAAGATCCAAAAGAAATATTAAAAATAATCAAAGATGAACTGTCAAAAATCAAAGAAAAATTTAGCGACGAACGTCGCACAAAGATTGTGCCTCATGATGTTGGTGATTTTAATCAAGAAGATTTAATTCCTGACGAGTCAGCTATTGTAGTTGTTACGCAAGATGGATATATTAAACGTTTACCACCAGAAACATTTAAAACACAGGGCCGTGGCGGTAAAGGTGTCCTTGGCTTAACAACAAAAGAAGAAGATATTGTTGAGCATTTATTTACAACAACAACTCACGAAGATTTATTATTCTTTACAACCAAAGGACGGGTATTTCAGCTTAAAGCTTATGAAGTGCCTGTTTCTTCGCGCACAGCCAAAGGACAATCAATTGTGAATTTCTTGCAATTAGCTCCGCAAGAAAAAGTTTCAGCTGTTTTGCATTTGCCTAAAAAGAATGAATACAGATATCTAACAATGGTTACCCGCAATGGAACTATTAAAAAATGTGAATTAGAAAACTTTAAAAATATCCGTCGTTCTGGTTTGATAGCAATTAAACTTAAAGGAGATGATTTATTAGAATGGGTTAAACCAGTGAGTGAAAAAGAAGAGATAATGATTATTAGCGCTGACGGCAAATCAATTCGTTTTAAACAAAAAGATATTCGTTGTATGGGTCGTTCAGCATCTGGTGTTCGAGGTATTCGTCTTAAAGCTAATGATACGGTTGTTGGAATGAATATTATTATTGAAGATGAAAAAAAACTAGGCGCTAAAGTTTTAATTGTGACTGCTAATGGTTTTGGCAAGATGACTGACATTAAACAGTATCGTTTGCAATCTCGTGGCGGTTCAGGAATTAAAACTGCCAAAGTTACTAGCAAAAATGGAAAACTAGTTTGGGCATATATTACAACCCCAAACAAACTGCCTGAAATAATTTCTGGTGATTTGTTAATTATTTCTGATAAAGGACAGGTTATTCGCTTGCCATTAAAATCTGTTCCAAATACTGGTCGCGATACGCAAGGTGTAAGATTAATGAGATTTAAAGAAAAAGAAGACTATGTCGCAAGTGTGACTTTGGTGTAAAATTTACGTAATCGTTTATATAATTAAACTATTTAATTCTTCCAAAATATCGTCTGGGATTGGGATTTTGTCTTGAATTGGACTTACTCCCGGATACCTCCATGCAGTAATAATCTTTTTTCCCGACGTCGCTTTGTGAGTCGGGATCCCGACTTCACGTCGGGACTTTTCTATTATCTGATACATCATCCAAATTTCAGTTTTTCTTTTCTGCCCAATGATCTGCATACACGCCACACATCCTGGAGCCACTGCTTCTTGGCATCTATCTGGATGACGCAGAACACTCAATACTCTTTGCGTGCTTAAACCATAAAATTTCATTTTTTCAATTGAATGTTTTGTCCAAGCAATTTTGTTTGTGTCTTTAGGAATATTAAATTGCATAATTTTACCTGTCATCCCGAGTGTTGATAGGACTTTTTAGGATTGGGTCAACCCCGCCTCTCGCGAGAGGCGGGGTCAAGGCGATGGAATCCCGTTGAATACCACTCAGATTAATTTCTTACCTAGCCCTAAAAGGACTAGGCTAATTTTTTCAAGCTCTCTAAAGAAAGCTATTTTTATAATTTAAATCTTTTCATCTACTTTTATATTACAGAATTTAAAATAATTTTACAAATAAAAAAAGAATTACGTAATTAATTACGTAATTCTTTTTTTTGCTTTTATTTATTAACCACTCTATTTAAACTTGTCAGTAGTAATATAACGGGATCCCATCGCCCTGACCCAATCCTAAAAAGTCCTATCAAGACTCGGGATGACAATATCTATCCTTTATACCCTGTTCCAGCTGGGATTAGTTTGCCGATAATTACATTTTCTTTTAACCCGCGCAATTGGTCAACTTTACCAGTCACAGCAGCGTCAATTAAAATACGCGCTGTTTCTTGAAATGAAGCGGCTGATAAGAAAGAAGATGTTGAAAGGGAAGCTTTGGTAATACCTAACAAAATCACACTGCCTTTAGCTGTCGTATGTTTAGACGCAATTAATTCTTCATTAATTTCGTTAAATTCAGACAGCTCTATAATCTCACCGGGTGAAAAATTAGAATCCCCAGGATCATCAATCATCACTCTAGAAAACATTTGTTTTGCGATAATTTCAATATGTTTATCATTTAATTTTTGACCTTGCGAAGAATAAATATGTTGAATTTCTTTTAAAATATATTTCTGTGTTGCCAGCCGACCGCGTAAATTATATAATTCCTGCACATCTAAAGCTCCGTCAGTCAATTGCTGGCCTTGTTCCACATTATCACCATCAGTCACCCAGATATCCAAATCACTAACTGTTGGCAATTCTTTCTCAACTAACTTTTTACTTTCAATTACAACCATCCATTCATCATCATTGCTTTTATTTATTTTAACTTTACCATTAAAATTAGCTTTTTCTTCTTTATTTTTAGTTTGCAAAATTAAATCATTTTTCTTAACTTTATCATTATCTTTAATTTCTAATCCATCAATGTCTTTTTTAGCCACATAAATTTCCTGACGCTTAGTTTCATAGCCTTTAATTTTAATTACTTTTTGTTTTTTTTCTTTATCTTTAACAATTATTACTATGCCATCAATTGGCGCCATTAAAGCTGGTTTTTTAGCTTGACGCGCCTCAAAAATTTCCTGCACACGCGGCAAACCTTGTGTAATATCGCCTCCAGCGGCTACTCCACCAGTATGAAAAGTTCTCATTGTTAACTGAGTGCCTGGTTCTCCAATACTTTGCGCAGCCATAATTCCAACTGAAGTGCCTTTAGCTACCACTCTATTGTAACCTAAATCCCAACCATAACATTTAACACACAAACCACGGTTAGTTTTACAAGTCAAAACTGAACGCACTTTTAATTTTTCTAAATCCAATGTTTCTAATTTGCGTGAAATCGCATAATCTATTAAAGCATTCTTTTTAACAACTATTTCTCCTTTAGCATCTTTAACTGTTTCCAAACTTGTGCGACCTAAAGCTCGCTTAGCCAAACTCGTGCCCATTTCTTCTGATTCAGATTTTAATAGGTCTACACCTTCCTTATCCTTGCAATCATCTTCCGCAATAATCAAACTTTGTGAAACATCAACTAATTTACGGGTCAAATAACCAGCTTCAGCTGTTCGTAATGCAGTATCAGTCAAACCTTTACGCGCCCCATGAGTTGAGATAAAATATTCCAATACATCTAAGCCCTCTTTATAAGATGCTCGCACTGGCAATTCAATAATCTCACCTGCTGGATTATTTACCAAACCTTTTATTCCCATCATCTGGTTAGTTTGATTCCAAGAACCGCGCGAACCTGATTCAATCATTGCGAACACAGGGCTATCTTTAACCTTTGATAAAACATTGCGACACGAATTTGTGATTTTTTCAATCGCGTCAAACCATGCCCTATCTGATTTTGTGCGCCGTTCATCATTGGTTAATAAACCCATATCATATTGTTCTTGTGATTCCTTAACTTTAGCTTCAGCATACGAAATTATTTCAGCTTTATTAGGCAGGCGCGGCAAATCATCCATGCCCCAAGTTATGCCGGAACGCGTCACATATTTAATAGCCAAATCTTTTAAATCATCCAACAATTTAGCTGTTTCATCAATGCCATAATGCTCCAGAGATTCAGTTATTAATTTCTTTAACTGTGGTTGATCAACAGATGAATTAACAAACCTTAACTTAGGTCCTAAAATTTGATTAAAAATAATTCTTCCAACAGTTGTTAGGACAGGGTTAGTTTTAATTAACGAAATTGCTTGAGCCACAAATTCGTCAGTTAATTTAACTTTAACCTGTTCACGCAAACCAATATTTTTTAATTCATAAGCCATCATTGCTTCAGCTGGATTAGCAAAAATTTTAATTTTCTTTTGCGTTTCATCATTCTCAATTAATTCATCCGCGCTGTAAGTTAAATAAAAAATACCTAGCACAAAATCTTTACTTGGCGCGCTCACTGGCGAGCCATCACCTACTTTTAATAAATTTTTTGATGACAGCATTATTTCACGGGCTTCTTTTTTAGATTCTTCAGTTAACGGAACATGCACTGCCATTTGGTCGCCGTCAAAGTCAGCATTAAAAGCTGAACACACGAACGGATGCAATTGAATAGCTTTGCCTTCAATCAACACCGGTTGAAAAGCTTGAATGCCCAAACGATGCAAAGTTGGCGCTCGATTTAACATCACATGGGCATTTTTAGTAACATTTTCCAAAATATCATAAACTTCTGTGTGGTCAGCTTCAATAAAACGATTAGCTGATCGCACATTATGCGCATACTCTTGTTTAATTAATTTAGAAATTACAAATGGTTTAAATAATTCCAAAGCCATTTTCTTTGGTAAACCACACTGATAAAGTTTTAAATGCGGACCAACAACTATCACTGAACGCCCAGAATAATCTACGCGCTTGCCTAATAAATTTTGACGGAAACGACCCTGCTTGCCCTTTAATGAATCAGCCAAACTTTTTAACATTCTTTGCTGTCCAGTTGAAGCTGTCACAGTTTTTCCATGTCGCGCTGAATTATCAATTAAAGCATCAGCCGCTTCTTGCAACATTCTTTTTTCATTGCGCACAATAACTTCTGGAGCATTTAACTCTAACAATCTTTTTAAACGATTATTGCGATTAATTACACGGCGATACAAATCATTCAAATCAGAAGATGCAAAACGTCCGCCTTCTAAAGCAACCATTGGCCGCACATCAGGAGGAATAACTGGCACTACAGTTAAAATCATCCATTCTGGACGAATACCGCGTTCATTTAAACTGTTTAAAATCTTATAACGTTTAATAATTTTTCTATGTTTAACTGGCGTAGCATTTTTTAATTCCTTGCGCATTTTTTCTAATTCTTTTTTCAAATCCATCTGGCTTAACAGATTGCGTACTGCTTCAGCTCCAATTTCAGCTTCAAAAATATGACCATATTTCAAAGCTAAATCCTGGTAAACATTTTCTGAAATAATTTGTCTAACTTGCAATTCTTTTAATTCTTTTCTAGACATATCAGCAATTGCGCTTAATTCTTTTAAAGCATTATTTTTAATTACTTCAATTTCATTCAACTTTTTTTCTTTATCTTGCATTGAAAGTTTTGAATACTCAGGATTATTTTTAAGCTGACTTTTTTGATTATTAAAATTACCTTCAATCTGTTTCTTTTTCTGCTTTAATTCATTATCTAATTGTTCTAAAGTTTGTTTGCGCAAATCTTCATCTACTTTAGTTACCATAAAGCTGGCAAAATAAATTACCTTTTCTAATTCTTGGGCTGAAATATCTAGACACAAACCAATTTTTGACGGCACACCGCGCAAAAACCAAATATGAGAAATTGGAGTAGCCAGTTCAATGTGCCCCATTCTTTCTCTACGCACTAAAGAACGGGTGACTTCTACACCGCATTTATCGCAGATAATTCCTTTATATCGAATTCTTTTGTATTTACCGCAATAGCATTCCCAGTCTTTTGACGGACCAAATATTTTCTCGCAAAACAAACCATCTTTCTCAGGTTTCTGAGTGCGGTAATTAATTGTTTCAGGTTTTAAAACTTCACCATAAGACCACGCGCGGATTGCTTCTGGCGAAGCTACCCGCAAACGAATCGCGTTAAAATCTAAAGTTTTTTGTTCATCATTATGCATAAAGTATATTTTAATTTTTTCCCTCTTCATCCTCCACTACAACTTTTTTCTTTTTCTTATCCACTCCTTGGTCTCTTTCTTCTTGAGTTAATTCATTATTAGTTGTATTAACCACTTTTTCATTTTTTAACAATTCCACATCCAAACACAAACCTTTTAACTCTCGCACCAGCACATTAAATGATTCAGGAATATTTAATTTAGTAATCGGCTCGCCATTAATAATATGTTCATAAGCTTTAGAACGACCTGGCACATCATCAGACTTAATCGTAATCATTTCTTGCAAAGAATAAGCGGCGCCATATGCTTCCAAGGCCCAAACTTCCATTTCTCCAAAACGCTGACCCCCAAATTGCGCCTTACCGCCTAAAGGTTGCTGGGTGACTAAAGAATATGGACCAATTGAACGTTGATGTAATTTATCTTCCACCATATGAATCAACTTCATAAAATACATTGAGCCCACAATCACAGGATGATCAAATGCTTCACCTGTGCGTCCATCATATAAAATTTCCTTGCCTGTCTCTGACAAACCAGCTTTTTTTAATTCTGCTTTAATTTGTTTTTCAGAAATTCCATTAAAAGACGGGGTGGCTACTTTATAACCCAAAACATGACAAGCCATTCCAATATGAGTTTCTAAAATCTGGCCCAAATTCATACGCGAAGCCACACCTAACGGATTTAAAATAATATCCACTGGTGTGCCATCTTTTAAATGCGGCATATCTTCTTGTGGCACCACACGCGAAACCACACCTTTATTGCCGTGTCTGCCAGCCATTTTATCACCTACCTGAATTTTGCGTAAACTAGCTATTGTAACTTGAATTTGTTTAATTACACCAGCCTGCAATCTGTCGCCGTTCTCACGCGAAAAAACTTGAATATCAATCACTTTACCGCGTTCACCGTGTTCTAAACGTAAAGAAGAATCGCGCACTTCTTTGGCTTTTTCCCCAAAAATAGCGCGCAATAATCTTTCTTCAGCAGTTAATTCTGTTTCACCTTTAGGTGTAATTTTACCAACTAAAATATTGCCTGAACTAACTTCTGCCCCCAAACGCACTATTCCATCTTCATCTAAATCTTTTAATTTATCTTCACCCACATTAGGGATATCCTGGGTTATCATTTCCGGGCCAAGTTTTGTTTCACGAACATCAACTGAGTAATTCTCAATATGCGCTGAAGTGTATTTATCCAAACTGACTAATTTATCTGAAATCAAAATAGCATCTTCATAATTACCGCCTTCCCAAGGCATAAAAGCAATCAATGGATTTTGACCCAAAGCAATCTCACCCTTATCACAAGCTGCTCCATCAGCTAAACAATCTCCTGCCTTAACTTTGTCGCCTACTGCGACTAATACTTTTTGGTTTAAACAAGTTGTCTGATTAGAACGACCAAATTTAACTAATTTATATTCATCTATTTCATTATCATTATTTTTAATTTGTATTTTCTTTGCATCAGCATAAATCACTTGACCTGGTTTGCTCGCCAATAAAATCTGGCCTGAATCAGCTGCTGCCTTAAATTCAATTCCTGTCCCCACATATGGCGCTTCTGGTTTAATCAAAGGCACTGATTGACGTTGCATATTTGAACCCATTAAAGCTCGGGAAGCATCATCATGTTCTAAAAATGGAATTAAGCCAGTTGAAATGGAAATAATTTGATTTGAAGAAACATCAACAAAATCAATATTTTTTGTGCTTTCTACCATTGGTTTCCCAGTTTTGCGAACACTTGCCATTTCATCAGCAAAACTGTTGTCAGCATTAACCGGCGTAGTTGCTGAAGTTATTACATATTTTTCTTCATCAAAAGCATCTAAATAAGTTACTTCTGAACTAATTTTGTTGTCAATAACTTTATAATAAGGTGTTTCAATAAAACCAAAATCATTAACACGAGCGTAGCCAGCTAAATGACCTACTAATCCAATATTTGGCCCTTCTGATGTTTGAATTGGACAAATCCTGCCATAATGTGTTCTGTGCACATCACGCACTTCAAAACCTGCTCGTTCACGCGTTAAACCGCCTGGACCCAAAGCTGACATTCTGCGCTTATGTTCCAATTCAGCCAATGGATTAGTCTGGTCCATAAATTGCGACAGCTGTGAAGACATAAAAAAATCTTTAACTGCGCCAATAACAGGACGCGCGTTAACTAATTGTCCTGGTGTAATTTCATTAATATCTAAAGTTGACATTTTATCTTTAATCATTCTTTCCATTCTTGCCAAACCAATACGAAAACGATTTTTAACTAATTCGCCAATAGCTCGCACGCGTCGGTTACCCAAATGGTCAATATCATCTGGTTCTTTTTGATTATTATTTAAACGAATTATTTCTTTTATAACATTTACCAAATCTTGTGGTTTTAAAATACGATTTTCTTTGGTCAACACATAATCTTCTTCAAATCTTTGATTTAATTTATAACGTCCAACTCGTTCTAAATCATATCTTTCAAAATTAAAAAACATACTTTCTACTAATTGCCGCGCGTCTTCAGCTGTTGCCAAATCGCCTGGACGAATTCTTTTATAAACTGCCCTAAAACCATCTGCTTGTGTCTTGCTTGTATCTTTTTCTAAAGTTGTTTTAATATAATTAATTTCAGGGTCCACATCTACATCTTTAAATAAAGACGAAATTTCTTCATTAGTTATATATCCAAACGCGCGCAATAAAGCCGTAATTGCCACTTTTCTTTTGCGATCAATTTTAACTGTAATAGTATTATTTGTGTTTGTTTCAATTTCTAACCACGCGCCTCGGTTAGGAATAATTTTAGCGCCATAATATTTTTTACCTTTATAAAATTCTGAACTAAAAAATACCCCTGCTGAACGAATCAACTGAGATACAATTACTCTTTCAATGCCATTGATAACAAAAGTTCCGCGTTCAGTCATCAATGGAAAATCACCTAAATAAACTTCCTGTTCTTTGGTTACGCCAGTTCTTTTATTAATTAATTTTGTTTGCACTCTTAGCGGAGCTTCAAAAGAAGTGTTGCGGGTTTTGGCCCGTACTTCACTAAACTTTGGCTCATCTAAAAAATAATCTCCAAAATACAGCTCTAGATCACGACCAATAAAATCCTGAATCGGAGAAATTTCTTCAAATAATTCCTTTAATCCTTCTTTAAAAAACCATTCATAAGATTTTTTTTGTGTTTCAATCAAATCAGGAAAAGGCATTACCCGACTTGTGTCTGTGAAAAATTTACGTTGGTTTAAGTTAGACATAAATTATACACCTTAATTTATACGTAAAAAAAACCATCCCTCCATCTAACTTATCCACAGGAAGGTTCTTGACTTTTACGTTTTTTGCTATTTAGTTATAGCTGCCTTCATAAATTGCTAATTTTAGCGGAAAAATCCGCGTGCCCAAGGCAGAAAAATATATAATAATTTAAACTTTTTACACAATTATATTTAAAATAACACGGTTTGAATTTTGTGTCAAATTTATTTCATCATCTCTAAAAACTCATCCTCATTAACAATCTTCACTCCCAACTCTTTGGCTTTGTTGTATTTTGAACCAGGGTCTTTGCCAGCCACGACAAAATCTGTATTTTTAGAAACAGAACTTGAAATATTTCCGTTTAAAGCGCGGATTTTTTGTTTTGCCTCATCTCTGCTCATACTTTCTAAACTTCCTGTCAATACAAATATTTTATTATTAATTTTATTGTTGGCTCCATGCTCCTGCGTGGAGCCATTATGTTCTATCTCAACCCTATTATCAAATAATTTATTAATAAACTCTATATTTTTTTTATTATGAAAATAATCATAAATGCTTTGCGCAACAACTTCACCAACTCCTTCTATATTATTTAATTCTTCTAAATTCAAATTTTTTATTAATTCTATAAAATTTTTATTAGTTATTGAAATTTGATTTTTTTTTGTATCTTGTATCTTGTATCTTGTATCTTTTGCGAGCAAGATAGAAATTTCTTCACCAATATGTCTAATACCTAAAGCAAAAATAAATTTCTCTAAACTAATTTTTTTAGCTTTCTCAATGGCCTCAACTAAATTTTCCGCGGACTTTTCCGCAAATCTCTCCAATGGCTCTAAATCGCCTTTTTTTAAAGTAAAAATATCCGCCCCGTCTTTAATCAACCCTTGATTTAAAAGTTGATCAATAATTTTAGGGCCAAGTCCATCAATATCAAAAGTTTGACGAGACACAAAATGATAAAGCTTTTCTTTATGAACTGAAAAACATTTTGTATTTGTACAATAATGATCTACTTCGCCTTTTTTACGCAATATTTCTGAACCACAATCAGGGCATTTGCCAGGCATTTTAAATTCTTTTTCTTTACCATCTCGCAATTTAGTCAAGACTTTAACAATATCCGGGATAACATCACCTGCTTTTTGGATAATAACAGTGTCCCATATTTTTAAATTTAATCTTTTTATCTCGTTCTGATTATGCAGAGTCGCGCGCGACACTGTTGAACCAGCAACCAATACCGGATCTAAAATAGCAACTGGCGTAATTCTTCCTGTTCTGCCGATTTGAATAATAATATCTTTGACTTTAGTTATTGCTTGTTCTGCTGAAAATTTATACGCTACTGACCAGCGCGGATGTTTAGCTGTTTTCCCTAATTTTTTTTGCAAAGATAAATCATTAACATTAATAACTACACCATCAATCTGATAATTTAATTTATCACGAATCTTTTCTATTTTTTTAAAATAATCTTCCGCGTTTTTAATGTCAGAATTTTTAATATAATGTTTTTCAACTGGAAAACCTAAATTTTTTAAAGTTTCAATTTTTTCAAATTGAGTTTTAAGCCCGAGTATCCGGGATAAATCAGAAGTTGTAATCCCCCAACCAAAAACCTGCAGATCACGGCTAGCCGCTACTTGCGGGTCTAATTGACGAACAGTCCCAGCAGCTGCATTACGCGGATTAGCAAATGTAGGGACAGGTTTTAAACCTGTCCGATTTTGGACAGGTCGCAGACCTGTCCCTACTTTATTTAATTTCTTAAAACTTTTAAGAGGCATAAAAACTTCAGCCCCAATTTCAACATTAACGTTTTGCCTTAATTTTAAAGGCAAATTTTTTATTGTGCGCGCGGTATGAGTTACATCTTCCCCAACTATTCCATCCCCTCGTGTAACTGCCTGCTTTAAAATACCTTGTTTATAAATAAAAGTAACATTTAACCCGTCAATTTTTAATTCATAACTATATTCAATTTTTTTATCTTGCGACATTTTTAAAAAACGTTTCACTCTGGCGTCAAATTCCAAAACCTCATCAAAAGAAAAAACATCGTCAATTGAATATTTTTGGGAGCTATGTCGGACTTTAGCAAACTTGCCCAATGCCTTGCCTCCAATTCTCTGCGTTGGAGAATCTGAAGTTATAAACTCTGGGAATTGCTTTTCTAATTTTTCCAACTCATCTTTTAACCCATCGCGCGCCGCGTCTGACATTATTGGTTTATCTAAAACATAATAGGCATAATCAGTTTCCCACAACTGATTTTTTAATTTTTTTATTCTGTCTTTTGCTTCTGGTTTGGTCATAAAGTAATTATAGCAAATATTGACAAAAAAATTAATAGTTATAAAATAAAAATGGAACTTGAAATAAATTTTATGCAAAAACAAGAACTTATTATCAATGGCAATGATCTCACAATAGACAAAATTGTTAAAGTTGCTTTTAGTCCTGATATTTTTGTTAAAATTAGCCCTGGAGCTAAAGAAAAAATACAAGCAAGCCGCAAAGTCGTAGATGATCTAGTCGCGCGTGGAGAGGTTGTTTATGGACTAACCACTGGTTTTGGTGAATTTAGAAATAAATCTATTAATTTTCAGCAAGCTGAAGAATTGCAGAATAATTTAATTCGTAGTCATGCAATTGGCGTAGGCAGACCTTTTAGTCTTTCTGAAACCAGAACAGCGATTTTAATCAGAGCTAATTCCCTAACTAAAGGTTATTCGGGAGTACGTTTAATCTTTATAGAAAAATTGTTAGAATTACTAAACAAAAATATTTATCCATACATTCCATGCCAAGGTTCGGTTGGAGCAAGTGGTGATTTGGCGCCACTTTCCCACTTAGGATTAGTGATGATGGGTGAGGGAGAGGTTATTGAAAATCAAAAACGTGTTGCAACTCCCAATATTTTTGAAAAATATAATTTTCAACCAATCAAGTTTAGTTATAAAGAAGGTTTGGCTTTAAACAATGGAACATCATTTATGACTGCTTTAGCGGTTTTAAATTTAAAACGAGCAAAAAATATTATTAAATGGTCTGATAGAATATTAGCCACAAGCTTGGAAGCATTGCAAGGAACATTGGTAGCTTATGAAGAAAGAGTGCATAAATTAAGACCGCATCCAGGTCAAATAAAAACAGCCTTTAATGTTAGAAGTTTGTGCCAGAACAGCCAGATAGTTGGGCCTGGTAATAATTATCCAGATGTACAGGATTCTTATTCTTTGCGCTGTTCCCCACAAGTTCATGGAGCTGTTAAAGATAGTTTTGAATACGCTAAAAAAATAGTTGAAATTGAAATTAATTCAGTTACAGATAATCCATTGATTTTTTCAGATACAGGAGAAGCTGTTTCAGCCGGACATTTTCATGGCGAACCAATTGCGTTTGCTATGGAAAATTTAGGCATAGCTATTGCTGAATTAGGCACAATTTCAGAACGACGCACAGCTAAAATGCTTGATCCCTCCACAAACGATGGCCTGCCCGCATTTTTAATTCCTAAACAAAAAGGTGGTTTATGCAATGGATATATGATAGCGCAATATACAGCCGCGGCATTAGTGGCAGAAAATAAAGTTTTATCTCACCCAGCAGCAGTTGATTCAATTCCAACTTCAGCTAATCAAGAAGACCACGTTAGTTTTGCGCCAATTTCAGCAAGAAAGTGCAAAAAAATAATTAATCATGTGGAAAATATTTTAGCCATTGAACTAATGTGCGCGGTGCAAGGCATAGATTTTCGTCGACCAGCCAAACCTGGTTTTGGTGTTCAACAGATTTATGCTAAAATAAGAACACAGATTCCATTTTTAGATAACGACAGAATTTTGTATACAGATTTAGAAAAAGTAGTTAAAATAATTAGAAGTAATTAAAACATGCCAAAAAATTACATACAAATTTTGAATAGACTAATTGCTATTAATTCTGAATGCACAAAATCAAATAAAGAAATAGTTGATTATATTTTAAGTTTGTTTAATAAAGATAAAAGATTTAGGATAGTAAAACAGAAAATTAAGAAAAATAATTTTTTTATTTATAATTTAATAATAAAATTGTCTGGTGAATCAAATAAAAATCCTTTGGTTTTTTCTGGACACACAGATACAGTTCCGGCAAGCTCAACTTGGAGAGAAAATCCATTAAAAGCATTGAAAATAAAAAATAAAATTTACGGTCTAGGTAGCTCTGACATGAAAGGCTCGTTAGCTTTAATGATTTATCAATTATTAAATTTTAAAAATAAACCTAAAAATGATGTATATTTAATTTTAACCGCTGATGAAGAAGATGGTGGTCTGGGAATTAAAAAAATTGAAAAAACTTTAAAAATAAACAATGCCAACATTATTATTGGGGAAAGCACAGAAGGCAAAATTCGTTTAGGACAAAAAGCTTGTTTTGGATATAAAATTGTATTAAAAAGTAATGGCGGGCATGCCGCTTGTGTGAATTTTATTGATAATTTAAAAAATAATCCCTTGCAAAAATTTGTACAAATCGTTAATAAAATAAACAAATGGGTCATAAAAAACAACCAGATACACAAAATTTATGGCGGTATAACTTTTAATATTGGCAAAATAAGCAGTGGTACAAATCCTAATGTGATACCTGATCATGCAGAATTTGAAATTGATTTTCGTTTTCCGCCACTTAAAAAGTTTGACAATTTAGATAAAATTGATAAAATAATAAAAAAGACAATAATGTCTAGTTGTGACAATAAACAGGTTCAAATTTTTAATATTTTTAAAGGCAATTCTTTTGAAACTCGAAAAAATAATTTATTAGTTGACAAGATTAGAAAAATATATAAAGATTTATATAAGAAAGAAATTGTCTTTTTTGATAATTTAAGCTGGACAGAGGGATCGGTTTATGAAAAATTTGGCAATGTGATTATTTTAGGACCTGGTAAAATCGGACAACCGCACACCAGCGATGAATTTGTAGAAATGAATAGTTTAAAAAAAGTTAATAAAATTTATCAAGCATTATTAAATAATTAAAATTTATAACCAAAACAAGGAGGACGAAAATGAATATTTTAAATGAAACGGAATTGGTTCATTTAGATAACCAGAAGTTATTCAAAGATTATCTTAATGAGTTAGTAAAATGTTATCGCCACATTTTTGGAGGCGATGAATGGAGAGAATGGAAAATCTGCAAAAATAATCACAAATTTTCATTTAAAGAATCAGGTGATTTTGTTAAATGCCCTGCTTGTCAATCTGAATTCAAATTCTATTGGCCATCAGAAGAAGTTAAAAATGACATGCAAAAGGCATTTGAATTGCCAGCGTCTTGTTTTGTCATAGCACTATATGATGGACAAATCGTCGGCTTCACTTATGGATATCAAATGGACGGTAGCAAAGCCAAACATCATTTTGATGAACATTTGCCATACAAATTAAGGCGATTGATATGTAATAATGGTAATTGTTTTTGGTACCAGAGTGATATTGCTGTTGATGAAAATTTTCGTAAGCAGCATTTAGGTTCTACTTTGTATAAAAAAAGAATGGAAATTGTTTTAGATACAACAAAACACAATGTATTTATTATCCGTTCGTACCCAGGAGCAAAAACTTATCACTGGTACCGAAAAAAAATTGGTTACAAAGTATTAACAAAATACCGACGTGACGATCTTAATGAATGGCGTTACTTATTATACGCAGACAGGGGGTTAGTTCATGCCTATATTAACTAGGCTTAAATTTCTAAAGGGCAATTTTAGTAACAACTATAAATTGTCCTTTTTATATTTATTTGACATGTGGAAAAGTATTTGCTAAACTTAAAATAGTAAAAAATATGAATTTAATTTCTAATTTTAATTTACATCATCATTCTCATTCTCTTATTTAAGAAGAGGTTGGTTTGATGCATAAAATTAATCCTAAAAACTGCCTAGCAATCTCTTCTCAAAGAGATTTTTATTTTGCCTTGACATTAAAATTTGAAAGTGTTAATTTTAAATAATAAATTAGCACTTTCACAATAAATTAATAATTTAAGGAGTAAAAATATGGCTAAAATTAAACCAGAATTACCAAGCGGTTTTCGGGATTATCTTCCCGAAGATATGATCCCGCGCCAAAAAATGCTAGATGTGATCAGAAACGTTTTTGAGCGTTTTGGATTTGAACCTTTAGATACATCAATGGTAGAAAAATTCAGCGTCTTAACCGGTAATGACCCAGATTTTAAAATGAATTTGTTTCGCACTGGAATTGTCAAAGGCGCAAATCAACCTTTGGCCCAAGCTTTTGAAGAAATGGCTTTACGCTTTGATTTGACCGTGCCATTGGCGCGAGTTGTGGCAACTAATTTAGATTTGCCTTGGCCATTTAAGCGCTACCAAATGGGGTATGTTTTTCGCGGTGAAAAAGCCCAGCGAGGACGCTTTCGTGGTTTTATGCAATTTGACGCTGACACAGTCGGGTCAGCTACAATGTTAGCTGATACAGAAATTATCCAGTTGATGTACACAACGATGCGCGCATTAGGCGTTAAAAATTTTGTCATCCGTTTTAATAATCGAAAAATTTTAAATGGATTAGCAAAATTAGCTGGCTTTGATAAACCAGAAAAAAGAAAGGAAGTTTTCCGTATTTTAGATAAGATGGAGAAAAGTTCATGGGAAGAATTAAAAACAGAATTGCAAAAAAAACCTGAAAATAAATTTGATGCCACAGCGCCAAATTTATCTGACAATAGTATAGAAATTATTGAAAATTTTTTAAAGTTGACAGATGAAAAATTTAGTAGCGAACAAGTTTTATCAATCCTCAAAGGAATGTTCAAAAATACCCCGATTGGTTTAGAAGGGATTAATGAATTAACAGAGATTGTTAATAATTTGCAAGGTTTGAATATTCCTAAAGAAAATTGGAAAATTGATCTATCAGTTGCGCGCGGGTTGGATTATTATACAGGTCCAGTTTTTGAAACAACTTTAACAGATTTACCAGAAATCGGCTCTGTTTTTTCTGGCGGTCGGTATGATGATTTAGTTTCAAGATTCTCTGACGCGACTTTACCAGCTACTGGCGCATCATTAGGGGTTGATCGCTTATTTGTAGCTTTAGAAATTTTAAAAGTGATCAAAAAACAAAAATCAGTTTGTCAGGCAATAATTTTAAATCTTGATTTAAAATTACAGGCTGACTATTTGCAAATTGCTCAAGAATTACGAAGCGCAAAGATCAAGACACAAATTTATATGGGTGAAGATTTGTCTTTTAGAGCGCAACTAGCTTATGCTTTAAAAATGGAAATTCCAATAGTATTAATTCTTGGTGAAAACGAAAAAAAGAAAAATATAATTGAGGTCAAAGATACTCGGACAAGAGAACAAAAACCAGTTGCCCGTGAAAAAGTCACAGAATATATTAAAAATTTATTAAGGTAACGGGAGTACAGTGGGTGCGTAGCTCAGCTGGCCTAGAGCGCTTGGTTGTGGCCCAAGAGGTCACGGGTTCAAATCCCGTCGTACCCACCATATTATTCTGGAAGGAGGTTAGCCATGATAGATTTTCAAAAATTTGATGTAGCTTTCAAACAAATTCTAGATAGCTCAACAGAAAAAGAAGTGACTCTGTTAGAGATTAAAAAGAGATTGCTTGAACAAGACATTAAAATTGATAATTCTTTAATTTTTAACAAAATGACGATTCACAGCACAAAAAATGAATGGTCATACAAATTCATCGACAATCAATTTTGTCTATGCCGATGTTAATCTTAACAATCCTGATAAAATAAAAATTATCAGGATTTTTTAATTTTTTTATTCTATTTTTTGCTTCTGGTTTGGTCATACAATTTTATTAATATTTTTCCAACTCAAAATTTTAGCCTGTTTGCGTTTTTGATCTTTATCACCACCATAAACCACAAAAGAATTGCTTGCTCTGTTTTTTGCCAACTCATTCCAAAAATTTAAATCTTTAAAATAATCACTTGTAATTGTTTTGCCAGATTTGATTTCTATTGGGGTCAACATCCCTGCTTTATCTAATAAACAATCAACTTCATGACCTGTTTTGTCCCGCCAAAAAAAACAATTTTCTTGTTGTCCTAAATTAAACCTTTTTTTCATTAACTCTGAAACAATCATTGTTTCAAATAGCTCGCCTTTTAAATGGTAGCTTTTAATTTGACCCAAATTATCAACGCCCAGCAAGTTTGCGGCTAAACCAACATCATAAAAATATAATTTAGGAGCTTTGATTAATCTTTTATTAAAATTCTTATAGTGAGGTTTTAACAAAAATATAATGAAACTTGCCTCCAAAACAGACAGCCATTCTTTTGCTGTATTATGAGTAATTCCACAATCATTTGCCAAAGATGATAAATTAAGTATTTGCCCTGTTCGAGCCGCGCACATTTTAACAAATTTCTGAAACATATTTAAATTAGTAATATTTTTAATTTGTCTAACATCTCGTTCAATATATGTTTGAATATAATTTGGATACCAGTCATTAGGTAAAACTTTACTATTATACAACCTTGGATAAAATCCTTTATACAAATAATATTCAAAATCTTTATTTTCTATATCCAATTCCCGCAAACTAAAAGGTAAAAGTTTTAAAATAGCAACTCTGCCAGCCAAACTTTGGCTTATTGAATCATGCAAAAGAAAATTTTGTGAACCAGTTAAAATAAATTGACCTGATTTTTTTTTATTATCTACCACACCTTGAATGTATGAAAACAAATCTGGAACTCGTTGAGCTTCATCAATAATTACTCCTTTTTCATAATTTGATAAAAAACCTCTTGGGTCGTTTTGAGCAAACTCTCTAACATCTGGATCTTCTAAAGATACATAATCCATTTTAGGAAAAGCATGTTTTACTAGAGTTGTTTTACCAGATTGACGCGGTCCAATAACCGCAACAATTGGATATTTTGCTGTTGATTGTTTTAATTTTTGAGTTAGATGTCTTGAAATATACATATTATTTTATATTTAAATATTTAAAAAAGTTTTATGTTGTATATTCATTATAGCATGACTTGGACAAATTGTCAATCGTATTTACAATCTGTCCATGTAATTAAAAAATACGTATTTTAATATATATTAAAATACGTATTTCTTTTTTTAATTAAAAATTATTGTTCCTGCCAATTTGGGGCGCGGTAGCAGTATGAGTAATCGCAAACTGGGTTTGACATATTTGATTCTAAACCTTCTTCATCTACTCCAATAATTCCATAGCAATAATAATTTTTATCTGCTGGCGTGGCAATATTAATTGGAATAATTTCTTTATCAATATATTGGCAACGACCACCTGAACAACCAGTGGCATCAAATTCATATAATAATTTATCAGGCACGCAAGCTTGCCCGCTAATTTTGCCAATACATTTTTGGATTTTATAACTCGCATTTTCATCATCCAGCCAATCAATAGTAATTGAACCACAAAGATGTGAAGTAGCCACATCTTGTGGCTGACATACAGGAATTGTAACACTTAAAGGACAAATTGTCCCGCTTGGCTGTTGCCCCCCACTGCAACTTGGCGATGCGGTTGAATTATTTAAACTGTCTGGATTTGAGATAATATAATAATAAGTATTGCCGCCTGCAACTGTTGAATCATCAAAACTACATCCTAATTCACTGCAAGATTTAGCTGGACTAATGCTAGAATAATTAGCAAAAGAAGAGCAATTACTAGTGCACCGTTCAACAGAATAGTCGTTTGCGCTATCATATATTAAAGATAAATTCCATTCTCCGCTTGCTAAATCACAACTTGAAGAACTTAAATTTGTTAAATCAAAACTAAAATCACAATTTTCAATTGCAGTTCCCGCCAATGTCATTGCAGATAAATCAATAGCTTTTGTTATGCTGTCTGTCGCGCCGTCATTGTCTGTTGCAATTAAAGTTACACTGTATTCAGTAGTTGTTTGTGATTCTTCTGACCCAAAACTGTTAAAATTATCAGACATTGATTTGTATTGAGCAGCAATCCAGTCATCACTTCGTATATAAGTTGAAATTCTAAATTCGTCTGTATAAAAATCCGAGCTTCCTGCATACGAAGGATGCCCAATATAAAAATTAGGCGGACTTCCCCATCCATCATAATTTGGCTCATCAAAAGTTGCCTGAAATATACCGTTTTTATAAATCCTAAACCTGCCTATTCCAGAACCTCCTCCGTTCCAATCCTGAGATAAAGTATATAAATCATAAGCTCCATTGCCAAACTGAGTATAATTATCATTTCTATGGCCATCATTATCGTTATAATGTGTATACTCAATATATCTTTCTGGCGGATTACCAAAAGATCCGATTACCAGCCCATTCCAAAAATTACTAAACATAACTGTATGATCATCATATCCACTGGCTGGTGGAGAAGCATTTCCTTGATACCAAAAGGAAATAGTCCAATCCTGTCCACTATTTACACCAACATTTGAATATCTGTTTGTTCCGCTAGTTTCTTCATCTATATGCATCTCATATCCTATTTTACCAGAAGAATTATAACCCCAAGTACTTTGCATTGAGATGTCGTTATTATTACTAGTGGAATCTTGATTACTATTTGCAAAATGATAAACTACACCATAATTACTGTTCCAAGTTCCTGAAACATCTTGCCCATCAGAAGCAGAAGTATTGCCATAATAAATATAGATAAAATCTGTATTAGAATTTTGATTAACTCTTGGAACTTTTACCCAGACAAAAGAATCTCCTGATTCATTCCAGCTTTCTATTTCATAAGATAAAACAGTTGAATCATCTGAATCAATAAAGCGAATATCCTGACCGCTATTCTGCGTGTTTGAATAATCAATGCGCGAAGAATTTAATTTAACTAAAACCGGAAAATCATTTAAATTCTCTGCTGAAGCTGTGTTGTCAAAAGTTATTGTTCTGCGGTAGCTCCAACCTGTATTCCACCAGCCAGCTTGCGCTAAACTTGTTTCTGTTTTAAACAAACTAATAATTTTTTTAGGCAAATTTTTAATAAATTCCCAGATTGATTTAAAGATTGATTTTTTTTGTTCTTGAATTTTAATGTTTTCTGTGTTTTCGTGTTCCTGTGTTTTTGCTCCCGCAACTCTTGTCTCTGCGTCTAACATTGAAGTCCCTCCAGTATCATAATTATGCTGTGGATTTTGCAAACTTGAATTGCTTGAACTGTCCCCAAAATCCCAATTCCATCCCGCAATTGTTCCATCAGAATCAGTTGATTGGTCTAAAAATAAAATTGTGTTGCCAGCTATTTTACAAGCTGAAAAATCTGCAACAGGAGCTTGATTTCCACCCGGTGTTGTATTAACTTTAAAGTCAACCCCGCCTCCGCCAAACAAAACCCAGCCAGAATAAGCACCATCATCATCTTGAGCTCTAACGCGCCAAAAATAGTTTCCATTAGTTAAAGGAGCTGCACAAGTTATGTAGCCGCTTCCCGGGCAAGTATCTGGAACTTGATAAGTAAATGATTGCGGAGTTACATCTGCATTAATATACGCAAAATCAATTATTGGGGTTCCAAAACCATCACTGTCATCAATTTGAATTTGATAACCAACAATATCTCCTACATCAGGGTCTGAAACATCAAATGTAAAATACGGCGTATTATCAATTGTGTTTGCGCCTTCTGCCATACTACCGGCGTCATCAAACTGGGCTAAATCTTCTACATTAGGCGCGGTATTTCCCGGCGCAGGAGAATTAACAGTTAATTGAACTGATGTTTCGTGAGTTTTGCTTCCACCAGAACCTCTGATTGTAATTGTGTCTGGTCCCCCAACTGGCGCGTTTGAAATTGTTAAAGTTGAATTTCCAGTTGGAGTTATTGACGCTGGACTAAAACTGCAATTAGCTCCGACTGGACAGCCAGTTGGAGTTGATAAAGTAACTGAACTTGAAAAACCGTTTAAAGAAGTTAAAGTAATTGTATAAGTCGCATTTTCACCTTGAGTTATTGTTCTGGAACTTGGAGAACGAGAAATTGAAAAATCAGG
>CAYNCE010000003.1:0-20526 GCA_964395855.1 uncultured Gammaproteobacteria bacterium
AGTTATTTTAGTTATTGAATTTATTAAATGGGTATTTGTAAGGTTTAAGTTGAATAAGTAATTCACCAGCCTGTCCTGAGCGATTTTTAGGACATTATGGTCTCTCCCCCTTTCCTGCCCCGCCTTTCGCGAAAAGCGGGGTGAAGGGGAGATTAAGAGGGGGTTAATAAATAAAAGTTGCAGAATTAAAAAAAGAAATTGATTTTTTTTCTAAACAGATTGAAGAATTAAAATTAAAATTAAAACAAACTCAAGAAATAAAAAAACAAGCAGATTATATTACAAAATTAGAAGATTGGCTTTCTAAAAAATTTATGCCTGTTGTATATTTTATTGAAAAAAATGTTATGACAAAACTTAAATCAGAATTTTCAAAACTTTTTGCAGAATGGTTTTCAATGCTTGTTTCAGATTTTATTCAAGTTAGGCTTGACGACGAGTTCACGCCAATAATTGAGCAACAAGATTATGAACTTGAATATAATTATCTTTCTGGAGGAGAAAGAACCGCGATTGCCCTTGCTTACCGGCTTTCATTAAATCAAGTTATTAATTCTCTTTTAAGCAAAATAAAAACAAGAGACTTGGTTATCCTTGATGAACCAACAGAGGGTTTTTCAGAACAACAACTTGATAAAATGCGAGATGTTTTACAACAATTAGATGTGGCACAATTAATTTTGGTTAGCCATGAACAAAAAATAGAAGGTTTTGTAGATAATGTTTTAAGATTTAAAAAAGAAAATGGGGTTAGCAGGAGGGAAGTTTAGATTTATTTATTTTTTATAATATAATCTTCTTTTTTAACAGAGTCATCAATTTGATTTCCAAGTTCCTGATATTTTTTATAAAAATATTTTACAAATTTTTCCGCATTTTTATTTTTTGGAAGACAAATTTTTCCTTCAATTTTTAAATGATTATGTAAAAAAATAGAAGCATCTTTTTTTTCAAGATAGTTTCTTGCCAACTCCTTATAAATTTCATAAAATCTTTTTTTAATCTGTTCATATTTTTCTTCAGAATTTAAATCAATTAAAATTTTATTTCCATTAAATTTTAAGAGTTCAGTTTCAAAAAATTCATTAAGCAAAAATAATCCCTCAATATAATATGGTTTATATCTTTCCTGTTCCATCCATGCTATTAAACCAATAGACCTTTGGATAATATCTCTTAAAAAATCTTTTTTTAATCCTTCTTCTTCATTCAAAAAGAAACTTATAATTCCCCCCATTGTTGCTTTAAATTCTTCTATATTGTTGAATTCCCCTTTAAAATTCATTTTTATTTCAGTATCATCATCAAGCCAAAGAGGATGACCATATTCATGACCAATTGTGGAAAAATCATAAATTTTATGCCATTTTTCAGTTTCATTAAATAAAAATTTTCGTGATTCATCTAAAAAATCTTTCTCATAAATTTCTTTAGATAATTTTGTAAAAGGTTTTTCTCTTCCCTGTTTTAATATCATATCTGAAAAACCAAAAATTTTCTTCCCAAAAATTTTTGAAATTTCTAAATCATTTGGAATAACCTGTGCAGAAGCAAGACCATTTAAATTAGACCCATAAAATAAAATTGGTTTTGATAAATATAATTGAACTTTTTCTATGTGTTCTTTTGATTTTTCATAAATTTCTTTATGGTTTTCTTTTCCAACTTCTTTAAAAAGTTTTTCATACATTTTTTTTGATTTTTCTTTTTGCCGGCTTTTTTCCAAAAGAAAATTTTCTAATCTTAAATCCCATTCAATTGAAACAGATTTTCTATAGGCATCATCATAATCTTCAAAAGGATGGCTGATTTGAATTGGCGTTGTGATTTTCATCCAGGCTTTGTCAGCATCTGCCCATTTAAAAACCAAATTATCAGTATTTGTTTCTGAAAAAGCGATTATTAGAACTTTTAAATAATCAAGATATTCTTGTTTTTGATTGTATATTTCATCGTCTAATTTTTCCAGATTGTTTTTAAAATTTTCAAGTTCTCTGATAACTTTTTTTGTTTCCTGAAACGCCTCAAAATAAGATTTTTTTTCATAACCTTTCTTTGTTTTTATCAGGGCAGAATAACATCTGTCTGCTTCAATATTGTGGTGTCCAAGATCTAAAAGATTATTTTCTCTCAAATACTCCATAATTTTTTGTTTATTTTTAAATTTATTTTCCAGTTCTTTATTTATAATTAAAGTATGATTTTTCCATGCAACTTCAAGATTATTCATTTCTAAACCAACTTTATGAACCCCTTTAAAAATTTCAAGATAAAATTTTGGCAACAAATTTTTTTTCTCAATTTCTTTTATAAATTTTTCAAATTTTTTTTCATAAAATTCTTTTACCCATAAGTATATGTTTCTTTTTATTTGCTCTATTTTTTCTTCTGAAAAGTTTTCTTTTTTTAGATGTTGTATTATTGGGTTATTTTTTAAAAAAACAAGTTTAGAAATAATTGCGAATCTTGATTCTTTGGTGATAGGAATATTTTTGGAAGTTAGAAATAAATCAATAAAATCCTTTTCTTCGCACTTTTTATTTACTGCTGAAAAATAAGAAGAAGTTTCCTTGTCATACCTATCTGAAATATTATATATCTCTTTTAAATTTTCTTTAAATTCTCTTTTGTTCATAAGATATAAATCAATTTCTTTTTTATTTGCTACTGAATTTTTATCCGCCTCTGGCGGGAATTCAGTATTTAATTCAGTAGCAAAATATTTTTCAGATTTTGTTTTATGTTGGCTCCATCGCTCCTGCGTGGAGCCATTTTGTTATTTCCTGTCATCCCTGCGGAGGCAGGGATCCATTTGTTGGCTCTGTTCAGAACTTGTCCCGCGAATTCGGGACTGTTCGGAACTTTTTAAAATTTTTTTAAAAGCGTAGCCAGATACACGCTGTTATGTGATTATTTCGCATAACTTTTTATTATCCGTATTGTTTTTGTATAATGACCTTTAATTTATATTTTACACGAATTATTTATATAATTTCAACTTCACAAACCCTGAACCAACTCATCAACTGAAATTTCTGAATCACGCAGAAGTTTTCTTAAAAGTCCGCGGGCTATAGTTTTATGATTTGGAATAGTTAAAGGTTGTTTAATTGGATGATGTAAACGAATATGGCTACCTCTTTGTCGAGTTACGCGGTAGCCATTTTGTTCAAAAAATTTTACAGCTTTTTTAGCTGAAATAATTGGTAGTTTGGGCACAGGATTTAAGCCAAAGACACAGTATGCAAGCTTAATTCAGCCGGCACATAGGACTTTATAATTTCTTGGTTTTCTTTTTCTGCTAGACAAATTTTAATTACTTCTTTTATATTTTTCAAAGCATTATCTAATGTTTTGCCTTGAGAATAGCATCCTTGAAAAGTTGGACATTCAACCACATAAAAACCATCCTCATCTTTTTCAATAAAAACAGGAAATTGTCGGTTTTTAAATTGAGTTAAATAAGTTTTATTCATATATTTTAATTATAACCCCTTAACTTTATTTGTCAATTTCTTCAACTTTAACGAAATTAACAAATCGTCAAAATCATTTTTTGAAAAGCCCTTAATCAAAAATAAAATTACAAAATAAATTATTGCGCCAAGAAGAATTAAAATTATAAAATGCAATTTATAGAGTAGAGAATATAAAATTATTCCCATTATTAAAGCTGAAATAAAAGATTTAATAAAGCTAATAATTAAATGTTTTTTATTGTATTTGATAATCTGCGGAATAACATACAACCCCAAACATAAAATAACCAAAGTGCTGGCTAAAGAAGAAATTGCGGCGCCAGTGTAAGTGATTTTTGGAATTAAGATTAAATTTAAAATAATATTTACTATTACAGCAATGCCAATATGCGCTGAATTTCTAAGCTGGCGCGATGTAGCATTTAAAAAAGCGCCAATTGGGAATGTTAAAAAAATAAAAGTTAATGAAACCATTAAAATTTGCAAAGGCAAAACTGAAGCAGAAAATTTAGAACCAAAAATTTTAGGCATAAAATCTGGCGCCAGCGCGATAATACCAGCTGAAATTGGCATTCCTATAATCATTAAATACTTCATTGCTTTTTCAAAAGTTTTAGTTAGTTTTTCTTTATTATTTATAAAGTATTCACTCATTGCTGGGAAAAGCGCGGCTACAAAAGCCAATGGAATAAAATGAATAGCTAACGTAATTTTTGAAGCAACAGAATAAATACCTACATTAGTGTCGCACGCGATTTGGTTTAGGCAACCAATTTTAGATAAAAATACAGAATCAATTTGTGTGTTTAAGCGCGCAAAAATTCCAGTTAAAGCAAATGGGAAAGAAATTTTAAGTAAAGTTTTAATTAATTTTTTGTTATAAACAATGCGCGGTTTAATCTGTAAGCGCCAGCGCATTTGGAAATAAGAAAATAAAAAATTAAAAGCGCTGGCAAGTAAAATAACCATAGCTAGATAAACTATATTAGCTTTGAAGTATAAAAGAATTCCACCAACCACAACTGTTAAAGTTTGAAATAAAATAATGCCTAAACTTTCATACTTTAAATTTTGGTTACCGCGTAAAGTTGCCCAAAAAGTAGTTGAAAAATTATCAAGAACCATTACTAAAGCAGTGATATAAACTAAAATTTTAGTTAATTCTGGATAATTAAGAGCATTAACTAAAACCACAATTAAGCCATAAGTTACAAACATTAATATAGTTTTGACACCTAAAATATTAGATAACAACTCTGAAGTTTTAGATTTATCTTTGGCAATTTCACGAGTTAAAACAGATGACAATCCTACATCAATCAGGACAGAAAAAATTGTGGTAAAAGCAAAAGCAAAAGTGTATTTGCCTAATTCATCCACTGCTAGCCCGCGGGCTAAAAATGTAAAATAAACAAAAGCTAAAAATTTTTGAAATATTAAAGCTAAAGTGTAATAGGTTGTGTTTTGAGTAATTGTTTTTTGAGTAAGCATAATTATATATTTCCTGCGTAAACAAATTTTAATCCAGCTTTCTTACCAATTTTTACTGCCTGATAAATTTTTTCTATTGGAGTTGGAGCATGACTAAGCATTTTGTAAGTTGGATGAAAAGCAGTCACATGCCAAGAGGTGTCTGTTCCTAATTTTTCAGCAATAAAATTTGCAATATTTTTTAATTCTTGTTCGGAATCATTCTCATTAGGAATAATTAAAGTGGTAACTTCTAAATGTATATTATTTTTTTTAATAGCAATTAAATTATTTAATACTGGTTGCAATTTAGCGCAACAGATTTTTTGATAAAATTTTTCTGAAAAAGCTTTTAAGTCAACATTTATAGCGTCTAAATATTTTTTAATTAATTCAAAAGTTTTGTCAGAAAAATATCCATTACTTACCCATATATTTTTTAGATTATTTTTACGCGCTAGTTTCATTGTGTCCAAAGCATATTCTAAAAAAATAGTTGGTTCTGTGTAAGTATAAGAAATTGACGGGCAATTATTGTTAATTGCATTATTAACTATTTCTTGAGGTAATAAATTTTCTCCTAAAATTATTGATTGACTAATATCTGCGTTCTGACAATGCAAGCATTTAAAATTACAACCTGCTGTGGCAATAGAATAAGTCATTGTGCCTGGCATAAAATTATATAAAGGCTTTTTTTCAATTGGGTCAATATAAGTCGCAATGGCTTTGCCATAATTTAAAGCGTATAGTATTCCATTCTGGTTTTCCCTAACATTACAAATTCCGCGCTTGCTTGGTGCAATAACACAACCATGACAGCAAACTTCACATCGGACTTTATTGTTTTCTAATTTTTTATAAAGTATTGCTTGATGCATAATATTATTTTAGCACTTTTATCTCAACCTTCCTATTCTCTGGCGCTACCTCAACCCAAATATTACCGGGTAAAAAAGTTATTTCATCACCAGATTCATTATAAAAAATAGTTCTAGTTTCTAAATTTTCTTTAACCCATTTGCCTTTAATAATTTGTCCATTTAAAAATATCCAAGCTTTGCTAGAGCCAAGCGTTTCAATATGCAAACGATCTTCCGCATCTAAATGTTTTTCTTCAGGCACAAATTGAACAATTAAATTTTTAACGCTAATTTGTTCATTAATTAACGCATCAATATGCGGAGCATTATTTTGAAATCTTAAATAAGAATTAGTTGTTGTGTTATAATTATATTCAACATCAAATAAAATTCCTGGTGAGTAATTAATTGTGATATTGGTTATTTTTTCATTGCCTTGAGTCGCATCTTTACTAAATTGCCAAGCGCGATAATTGGGTGTTTTATCTTTTAATTCCCAATCTTGACGCGCTAATTCTAATCTTTCATTGGAAGTAAATAAATTATGTGGGCTAAATTTATTTTTGTCACGCCAAAGATAAAGCGGGCCATAAGAAGTGATTTCTTCCAAATTTAAAATTTCCCAATCTTTTATTTTTTGCAAAGCTTCAGGCGAACCACCAGAGTGAGTGTAAAGCGCGTTCAATTCTTTTGCCCAAGTTAAATAATATGGACGGGCGCTGCGTACTGGCCCAATTTTAGCCATGCTTTTATTGGTTGTAAAAACAGCCAATAGTCTAGTGGCGCCACCTTCTGCCAGGGTGCTGTAAACTAATTGCGCTTGTGATAAGCCCGATTGCGGCCAAGCATCAGGATGGTTATCAATCATTACAGCTATAGGCCACAAATTAGTTGAATTTTTATTAACACACATCCCATCAAGACGTCTAATGAACTTGCAATCTGTTTTTTCATTAGTTAAATTAAAATTCTTTTCAATATAATCAATTGTTTGTGAGTAATAAAAATAAATTCCTAATGAAATTAAAAAAACCAGGGCAATTAGACTGGATAAAATTATTTTATTATTTTTGATTCTTTTTTTCATTTTTTATCAGTGTTTTATTCAAACACTTGTACAGTGAAACCATTAGGCGCTTCATTCGCAAAATTTCTTTCCGGACATTCACCCCAGCCGTGATTATCAACATTATTTTCAAAATTCATAATTTGTAAAATATAAAATGCGTTTTTGCAGCCAAAGCTGTTGCGCGGGAATTTTTTGTAGCGATAATAATAACGCGCTGAATTAATAGGATCTTTAGGTGTAGGGCTAATCAAATTGTTTTTAGTTAAATTATTAATAAAACTAAATTCTGAATTCATAGGTTCATATGTTGTATCCCAACCATCAAAATCAGAATCAGTAACTTCAGGAAAACTATTAAAAATGGATTGATATATGTTTAATGCTGTTTGCAATTGTCTAATATCAACTTTGCGTTTAGTATCTTTAATTTTAGCTCGGATAGTATCAAAATAAATAACTGAAAGAGTAATTAAAAATAAAACTAAAGTTAAATTAAAAATTCTTTGAATTTTAAAATTAGCTATTTTTTGTTGAACTAGGGTCATATTTTTTGTTTCTGTTTTTGTTAGTTATTCTGATTGAAAATCAGGCGTAAAAATTTCATATTTATTATCATCATTGCCACCATCATTTTTCATCAAATTATTATCAACTTCTAGTTGGGTCATAATTTTAAAGTCAACCCCGTCACTTTTATAATCATAATAATAATTATCTAAAGGATCATTTGGCAGTTCAATCATTAAGCCGCTGGAAACTAAAGCTGAAAGCGAACTATTATTAAAATGAGCCCATTCTGTTTGAATAGGATAACGACCGTTCCCATCGCCAGACAAATACAAACTCAAAGCAGTTGAGACTTGTTTTAAATTTCCTTTGCGACTGACATCGCGGGATTTTTGTCTAGCGTTTTGTAACGAAGCCATTACTAAAGAAGCCAATAGACCAACAATGGCAATCACGACCAATAATTCAATAAGTGTAAAACCATGGTTGTGTCTCTTTGTTAAGAGCATAGGTTTTTTTAAGATGCTAATTTTGCGAATTTATATTATATAGTTTATTCTTTTTTATTTTCCGTTTTATTTTCCGCGCTGTTATCTGCTGATGACTGCTCACTCTTGTTATCTTCTTCTTTACTTTTCTCCTCCTCACTTTTCTCCTCCTCTTTTTTTTCTTCTGCAACAGGTTCCGCTTCTATTTTTGGCTCTTCAACCAAAGCGACTGTTGTTTCAGGGTCAGTTTGAATTTCAACTTCAGCTGGCGCGTTTAAATCCTTTGCTCTTATTATATCATCAAAAGTTTTTAAGGTTGATAAATCAACTTTAATGTTAGAAATCAGATCTCCAGGCAGACATTCAATTTCTACATGATCCAAAGCTTTAATTAATGAGCCATTTAAATCTTTGACCGCTGGGGATTCGTTAATAAATTCTAACTCCACCTCTGTTTTAATTTTTTCATCCATTTTAACTTGATAAAAATCAATGTGCAAAAATTTATGAGTAACTGGATCACGTTGTATATCGTGGATTAAAATTTTAACTTTCTCTTTATCATTGATAGTTAAGTCAATTAAATCAGATTCAGTTACTTGATTATATAATTTTTCAAAGTCACTGTATTCCATAACTAAATTATGATTTTCAATTCCATTGCCATACAAAACAGCCGGCAGTTTGCCTTGTTCGCGCAGTGAAGCCACAGCTTTGCCAGTTAGATTTCTAGTTTGAGCTTTAAGATTAATATTTTTTTTAGTCATATATTAATTATACTATAACTCCTGTGATTTTTTGTCAATCATTTTTTTAACATTATCAAAGAATTCTTGTTTATTTATTTCAGTGATTTTATCACTGTTGCGTTTACGCACATGCAAATTGTTAGAATTAATTTCTTTATCGCCAATTACGAGCATGTATGGGATTTTTTGTTGAATAGCTTTGCGGATTTTATTGCCAACTGTTTCGTCTTCATCCCAAACTTCTACGCGAAAATTTTGTTCTTTTAATTCGTCAGCCAGTTTTTGACAATGCTCGCGATGTGATTCGCTAACAGAAATTATTACAATTTGAGTTGGCGAAAGCCAGAGAGGAAAAGCGCCAGCGTAGTGTTCAATAAGTAAGCTCGTAAATCTTTCAGTTGAACCTAACAAAGCGCGATGTAGCATAAATGGCTGTTTTTTACTGCCGTCTTTGTCAGTATAATTCATATCAAATTTTTCAGTTAAATTAAAATCAAGCTGTAAAGTTGAAATTTGCCATTCGCGACCAATTGCATCAAAAGCTTTAACATCAATTTTTGGTCCATAAAAAACTGCTTCACCTTCATCGGTTTCATAATCCCATCCAGAAATTTCTAATGCTTTTTTAAGACCTTCTTCTGCTTGATTCCAAGCTTTATCATTGCCCAGATATTTTGTTTTATTTTGAGGATCACGCACACTTAAATAAACTTTAAATTTATCAAAACCAAAGGTATTTAAAATAAATTTAGTTAATTCAATCACACCTGCCAGTTCATCAGTTAATTGTTCAGGTGTACAAATTATATGCGCGTCATCTTGGGTAAATCCGCGCACACGTGAAAGCCCTTGCAAAGTGCCTGATCTTTCATAGCGATAAACAGTCCCTAATTCAGTGTAGCGGATAGGCAAGTCACGATAACTTTTTGGAGTGTGTTTATAAATTTTAACATGGAACGGGCAATTCATTGGCTTGATGTAATAGTCTACACCTTCAATGTCCATGGGCGAATACATACCCTCTTTGTAAAAACTTAAATGTCCTGATTGTTCAAATAATTTATATGATGCAATGTGCGGAGTAACGACTAATTTATATCCGCGTTTTTGGTATTCGCTTAAAACAAAATTTTCAATTTGTTGTTTTAAAATCGCGCCATTTGGCATCCATAAAACTAAACCTTGACCAACCACATCGTCAATCATAAATAATTCCTGTTCAGCGCCGATTTTACGGTGGTCTCTTTTTTCAGCTTCTTCAAGCATTTTTAAATATTTTTTTAGTTCATTTTTATTTTCAAAAGCAGTGCCGTATATTCTGGTAAGCATCTTATTTTTTTCATTACCGCGCCAATATGCGCCTGCTAATTTAGTAAGCTTAAAAGCGCCAATTTTTCCAGTTGATTCAATATGAGGACCAGCGCAAATGTCAGTAAAATATTCACCAGTTTTGTAAATAGAAACTTTCTCACCTCTGTTTTCAATTTCATTTAGCCATTCTTGTTTGTAAGGATTGTTTTTAAATAATTCTCTAGCTTCATCAATAGAAATTTCTTGTTTTGTAATTGGCAAATTTGTGTCAATTATTTTCTGCATTTCTTTTTCTATTTTTACAAAATCTTCATTAGAGATTTTTTCATCTAGATCAAAATCAAAATAAAAGCCATCATCAGTGGCAGGACCCATAGCCATTTTTATTTTTGGATAAAGTTTTTGCATGGCTTGCATTAAGATATGTTCTGCGCTATGGCGCAAAGCCCAAAGTTTGTTTTTTTCTTGTGACATATTTTTTAGATTTTATTTAATCTCAATTTTAATCCTATCAGATAATGCTGGCGCGCTTTTAACCCAAAAAGGGGAGAATTTAATTTCAATTTCTTTAATGCCTGGAAATTGAGAAAAATAATATTCAATACCTTTTTTATCAAAACCAGCTATTTCAGCTTTATTAAATTTATCAACATCAAAACTGCCGGCTACTTGCGCGGTAAGCTCAATTTTCGCTACTGCTAAATTCAAACCAGCAGAAAAATCTTTTAAGTTATATTTAAAATTTTCTGTATCCCAACTTAAAATTGTTTCCCCGCTTACATTTTTCTGTTTGTATTTTTCTTTGGCAGAATCTAACATTTCTTCAAAATCCACAATAACTGTTTGCGCTAAAACCCGAGTTGTTAAATTAAATCCACTTACTTTCTCATCAACTTCATGTGAAAATTTAGATTCTAAAATTTGAGCTAAAATTAAGTTTTCTAAAATAATTTTATTTCCTAGTTCCAGTTCTAATTTTTCTTTGATTAGTTTATTTAAATTTTGTTCAAATTTTGCTTTGGCAGAATCTAAATCTGTTTGTGCTAGCACCCCAACTTTTTTTACTCCGCCGACCATTGGTTTTTCTGAAATTGCATAAATTTTTTGTTGCAAACTTTCAGATAAACCAGGAATAGTAAATTTAGTTGCTTCAATATCATATTTTTCGCCTTGTTCATCAGCATAGACTTCCGCGATTATTTCTTTATTTGCGGGTACAATAACTGTGTTGCTTAGATGGAATAAAATTTCAGTAGGGGATAAAAAGCGTGTGGTTTTAACTAAAGTTTGATTGTGAGAAGAATTGTTAATAATTTTAATTTCACCAGTCGCTGTCCCATATTCTTCTTTAAAATTGCTAACTTCAAAATCCTGTTTTAATTCTAATTCTTGCTCAAGCATCTGCCCGTTCAAATCTGTGTCTGTGCTAGTGGCTGAAACTGTTAGGTCAAAAGTTAAAGTTTTTGGTGCTTCGTCCACTGTTAAAATAATAGTGGCTTTGGCAAATGAAAAATAAACAATAAAAGCAAGCAAAATAATTGCCAGAATAGTAAAACCAGTGGCTATTTTTTTAAATGATGGAAATGACGAGTTAGGTTGAAGTGTTGTTTTTCTGGGCATAAAATTTAGTCTTAATTATTCTTTTATCTTATCTTATTTTTTTAATCTTGACAAGTTATTCCATTTTCTCCCACAACATCTTCAATCTTTTGCCTAAATAATGGATTATAATCAACTTTAAATTCAGTTTGAATTTTACGGAGAGCGCCAGATTGTCGGATAGTTAGAAAAATTTGCGTTCTGCCTGGAAATTGTTCAAAAATATTTTTTAATTGAGTATGAATTTCAGAATTAAAATATCGAGGAAGTTGAATATAAATACTGGAAGTATTAGTAGTGATTACAGATTGGTTTTGTTTTAAAATTTGATTGTTATCTTGATAACTTGCTATCTTGTTATTGTTGATTGTTAAAATTACATCTTTAATATTTTCTTTATTAATTATATAAACCGCATCGGCAATGATTTTGGGATTTTCATCTCGAGTTGATTTTTTACCCACAACTAAAATATGTTTATCTTCTTCCCAAATCCCTGCTGTTTTTTCTAAAGTTTTTGGAAAAACTAAAATCTCAATATCAGCTGTTGTGTCAGAAAGCGTAGCAAATAGCATTAATTCATTTTTTTTAGTTAAAATTTTACTTACTTTTGAGATTGTGCCTGCCAGCTTCAAACGCCCGTTATTAGTCTGCGCGATATTATCGCAATGACAAGTAATGTGTGGATTAACTATTTCTTGCATTTCAGAAAAAGGATGACCAGAAACATACAAGCCCAGCAATTCTTTTTCCCAAGCCAGTCTGGTTTTAATATTAGCTACTATGGCTGGAGCTAAATTAAGTTCAGGCATAGGATCTGCGCCATTTTGTATTATACTGAAAAGAGATGCCTGGTTAGAATTTTTTTGTTTGTTTTTATAACGCACAAATTCTAATAAACGATCCATATTTTCTAACATTTGATTGCGGTCGCATAATGAATCCATTGCGCCAGCGCGGATTAAAGCGTCAAGAGATTTTTTGTTTAAATTTTTGCTTTCTACACGCGTTAAAAATTGTGTTAAAGATTGAAAAGGGCCATTGGCTTTGCGTTCAGCAATAATTACATTTGAAATGTCAGCGCCTAAATTTTTCATTGCCAACAAACCAAAACGAATTTCTTTATCCGAAATATAAGTAAAATCAGGTCGCGAATGATTAACATCAGGCGGTGAAACTTTAATGTCTAACTTTGAACATTCATTGACTGCCTCAACCAATTTATCAGTATTTTGCGCTTCAGCTGTCATAACCGCGGTCATAAATTCGGCTGGGTAGTGTGTCTTTAAATAAGCTGTTTGATAGGCAATCATTGAATATGAAGCCGCGTGCGCGCGTCCAAAACCATAACCTTTGAATGGATCAAATAATTTCCATAAGGTCTCTGCTTTTTCTTTTGACCAGCCACTGTGTTTTTGACAACCTTCAACTAAATTTTTTTCTTGTTGAGCCATTAATCCAGGAATTTTTTTACCCATTGCTTTACGGAATTTATCAACAGTTTCCCAAGTGTAACCAGCAAATTCAATTGCAATTAACATTACATCATCTTGATAAGTAATTACTCCGTAAGTATCTTTTAAAATGTGTTCAAATTTTGGATCCAAATATTTAATTGGTTTTTTACCTTGCTTTCTTGCAATATATTCTGGAATTGAATCCATTGGACCTGGACGAAATAACGCAATCATTGCTGCTAATTCTTTAATTTTTGTTGGCTTAAGTTCCATTAACCATTTTGTCATTCCAGAACCGCCGAGTTGAAACATTCCAAAAGTGTTGCCTTGGGAAATAAATTTAAAAGTTTCTGATTCATCAAGTGGGATGTTATCAAGGTTTATTTCTGTATTTTTTGTTTTCTGAATCAAATTAACAGCATCGCCTAAAATTGATAAATTTCTAATTCCTAAGAAATCAAATTTAATTAAGCCCACTGCTTCGCAAGAATGCATTTCATATTGTGTAATAATTTCGGTTTGTCCAGCAGGGGCTTTTTGTAAAGGTGTAAAATCAGTTAAAATTGTTGGCGCGATTACTACTCCTGCTGCGTGCACTGAAATGTGGCGAGCGCATCCCTCAACTTTTTTTGCTAAATCAATTATTTTTTTTGCATTACTGTCTGTATCATAAATTTGCTTTAATTCTTTGACTTTATCTAAAGCGCGTTTAATTGTCATTGGGAAACCTTGTATGCCAAAAGGGATTAATTTAGACAATTTATCACCAAGATTATATGGCAAATCAAGAACTCGTGTTACATCTCGCACTGAACCACGCGCTGCCATTGTTCCAAAAGTGCAAATATTAGCTACTTTTTCATAACCATATTTTTCGCGCGCGTATTTTAAAACTTCATCGCGCCGGTTATCAGCAAAATCCATATCAATATCAGGGGCTGAAACACGATAAGGATTTAGAAATCTTTCAAATGGCAGTTCAAAATACAAAGGGTCAATTGGGATAATGCCAGTTGCATGACCAACTAATGAGCCAGCGGCTGAGCCCCGAGTAGTAGTAGGGATTTTATTTTTTCGCGCAAATTTAATTAAATCAGATACAATTAAAAAGTAAGAGGCATAACCTTTTTTGCAAATTACATCTAATTCATATTCTAAACGTTTTTTAATTTTCTCATCAGCTTGTGGAAATTTTTCAGCTAGTCCTGAACGCGCAATTTTTTTTAGTTCATCTTCGGGGGATACATTAGTTGGCAGTTGAAATTTTGGAAAGTGCCATTCGCCTAAATCCAAATTTACATTGCATTCAGCTGCGATTTTTTCTGTATTAGTTGTAACCTCTGGCGCGATGTCTTTAAAATATTCTGTCATTAATTTGGGGTGCAAAAAATCTAAATCCATATCTTTCATATCTAAACGATTTTTGTCGGTCAAAACTTTACCAGTATTAATGCATACTAAAACATCCTGGGCAGTTTTGTCATCAGGACTAATATAATGTGTATCGCGTGATGCGACTAAGGGCGCTTTAATTTTTTTAGCCAGCTTAACTAATTGTTCATTTGTTTTTATTTGTTCTGGGCAGTTGCCTAAATTTTCTAGTTCTAAATAAAAATTTTCTTTGCCAAAAATATTTTGATATTCTTGAGCGATTTTGATTGTTTGGTCAAAACTTTTATTTTTCAAAGCGCGTGGCACTTCGCCAGCCATACAAGCAGAAGTTGCGATTAAACCCTTGGAGTGTTGTTTTAATATTTTTTTATCAATTCTTGGTTTGTAATAAAATCCATCAAGATGCGCGACTGTTGTCAAATACATTAAGTTTTTATAACCTTGTTCATTTTTAGCTAATAAAACTAAATGAAAAACTTTATTATCAATATTATAATGTTTCAAATGCAGTTCACGAGGCGCTACATACATCTCACATCCTAAAATAGGTTTAATACCCGCAGCTTTGCATTTTTGATAAAATTCAACACAACCATACATTGTTCCGTGGTCAGTTAATCCCAAAGCCGGCATTTTGTATTCCAATGCCTTATTGATGTAGTCATCAATTTTAGGTAAGCCATCAAGTAGGGAATAGTGGGAGTGATTGTGGAGGTGGATGAACATAAAGAATAAATAACAAAAAACAAGAAAATAATTTATCTTGTTTTTATCTTATCAAGAGTTGTTGACCTTGACAAATTATAACTCCTTAACCTCAACTTTTTTCTTTGCGCGCCGTGGGGTATTAGTTTTTTTATTCTTAAAATAATCTACCAATTTTCCCACACCTTCCACAAGAATTGCCAAATGTGTTGCTGAATTTTCAACCTTGTTTTTAACAAGATTAATTATTTCATCAACTTTTTCTAATTTTTCATGAATGCTTTTAATCACTTTGCGAGAGTTGCTCATGATGGAGATAAAATAAAACAGTAGCCAGCACATAAAAGCTGTGAGCCACAAAACACAAAACGCGATAACTAAATATAAGATGTCTTTTGATGTTTCAAACATATAATAATATATGGTTAATAATTAATAATTTTATTATATCACATTTTTAAAAAATATGATATAATACCTGTGAATAACTGGACAGGTTATAAACCTATCCCTACATCAATGCAAACTGAAAACTCAAATCAAATTTATTATAAAATCGCTTATTTTTTTATTAATAATCAAGTTGTTTTTAAGCGAATGATTGTGTTTTTGTTAATTTTCTTAAATATAATTTTATGGTGGATTGCTGGCGTGAGCATGGTTAATCATTTAGCCAATACTAATGTTTATAATCAAGATTTAACTAATTTAGTTAATAATACAATTAATTGGTCTACTTATCACGATCAACAAAAACCTTTAGAATTAAAAGTTCTTGAAGTGGATAAAATCAAAATTAATTCTGGTAAATATGATTTAGTGGCAAAAGTTAAAAATCTTAACACAGGATGGAGCTGTAAAAGTTTAAAATATGCTTTTGTGGTTGACGGTTTTGTTACAGATTGGCAGGAAGCCAATATCCTGCCACAGCAAGACAAATATTTATTTAAATTTTCTTATCCTTCACGCGTCACACCTGATCAAATAGATTTAAAAATTAAAGTTAATAATTGGCAGCGTATTAAAAAAATTGATCAAAATCGTATTTTTATTTTGAAAGATTTTGTGGTTAGTGATGAAAAATTTAATGTAGAAAATAATTTGCAACAGATTAAATTTATAGCCAGCAATCAAAGTTCTTTTAGTTTTTGGCAGGTTGGTTGGCAAATAGTGCTTTATCGCAGTGATCGTCTGGTTGGCGCCAATTATGTAACCACTCAAAATTTTATGTCTAATTCAACGCGCCAAATTTCAGTTACTTGGAATGAGAGTTTGGCAACGCCATCGCGCATTGAAATTATTCCAGAACTTGATATTTTTGATGAAAACAATTATATTTTAGGTAGTGACAATCCAGTTAATTTGATTAGAGGAGTTCAAATTAAAAAATAACCTGAACAAATTTAGTGTTCATTATGTTATTAAAATTTTTAAACATATTTAAAAAAATGGATTGGCTGCTTTTAGCAGTTGTTTTTCTTTTAATCTGTTTTGGTCTGTCAACTTTGTATAGCTTGGGTTTAAGCAATGATCGGGATTTTAATTTGCTCAACAAACAGATTCTTTTTTCAGTTTTAGGTTTTGTTTTAATGTTTGTAATTTCTTTTTTTGATTATCGCTGGTGGCGTTTTTTATCAATTTGGCTCTATTTTATTGCTGTATTTTTATTAATTTTAGTTTTATTTTTAGGAAAAACTTTAGGAGGAACTACTGGTTGGTTTGTGTTAGGTGATTTTAGTTTTCAACCAGTTGAATTAGCAAAATTGTTTGTAATTATTTTTTTAAGCAGATGTTTTACTAAATGGGTGGATGAAAAATATCGCGTGTCACTTTGGTTAAAATCATTTTTTATTATTTTACCAGTTTGTCTGTTAATTTTAATTCAGCCTGATTTTGGTTCAATGGCAGTTATTTTTTTAATTTGGATTTTAATGTTAATGTTGACTGGTGTTAAGAAAAAACACATTTTAATTTTTCTTTTAATTATTTTAATCACAGCAGTTTTTAGTTGGCAGTTCTTATTACGCGATTATCAGCAGGATAGAATTTTAACTTTTATTAATCCTAATGCTGATCCTTTGGGCGCTGGCTATAATGTGCGCCAGTCAATGATTGCTATTGGATCTGGTGGGTTGTGGGGCAGAGGTTTGGGCTTAGGAACGCAAAGCCAATTGCGCTTTTTGCCTATTTCAGAAGCTGATTTTATTTTCGCGTCTATTTCCGAAGAATTAGGTTTTGTGGGCGCGTTGGTAATTTTTATTTTATATTTTATTTTCTTTTTTCGTTTATTCAAAATTTTAAGAAGTCTTAAAGACGACTTTGGTTTATTTTTAATTTTTGGATTAAGCGCGATGTTTTTTATTCAAGTGGTTATTAATACTGGAATGTGCGCGGGAGTTTTGCCAGTAACTGGCTTACCTTTGCCGTTTGTTAGTTATGGAGGAAGTTTTTTAATTATTAGTTTAATTTCAATTGGTATTATTCAAAGTGTTAAGATGAGAAATTAGATATTTTATGCAATACAAAAATTATTTTATAATAACTTATGGCTGTCAGATGAATAAATCTGATTCAGAAAGAATTGAATCAGTTTTAGAAAATTCTGGTTTTAAAAAAACAAGTTTAGAAAAAGCAAACTATGTTTTTTTGAATTTGTGTTCTGTGCGACAATCAGCTATTGACAGAGTTTGGGGGAAAATAAATCAGATTAAAAAAATAAATAATAAAATAAAAATAATTTTAACTGGATGTATTTTGCCTTCTGAAAAAAATAAATTTTTAAAAAAAGTTGATTATATTTTGGATATAAAAAATTTATTAGAATGGTCAGTTTTAGGAAAAAATAAAAACAAAACAGATCCTTCGTCGTCCCGAGTACTTGGGACTCCTCAGGATGACATTATTAAATATATCCCTATCATGACTGGCTGTAATAATTTTTGTTCATACTGCGCAGTGCCTTACACACGTGGTAGAGAAAAATCTAGACCAGTTAAAGATATTTTAGATGAGGTGAACAAATTAGTTGTTCAGGGTTATAAATTTATAACTTTACTTGGACAAAATGTAAATTCATATAATGGTAAAATAAATTTTCCAGAATTATTAAAAAAAATAAATAAAATTCCCGGTGATTACTGGCTTTCTTTTTTAACATCTCACCCTAAAGATATGTCAGATGAATTAATAAAATGTTTTAAAACTTGCGAGCATTTAATTCCTTATGTTCATTTGCCAATTCAATCTGGTTCAAATAAAATTTTAAAAGCAATGAACAGAAAATATACTGCTGAAGATTATTTAAAATTAGTTAAAAAAATACAAAAAATAAATCCAGCCATAAATCTATCAACAGATATAATTGCAGGTTTCCCGGGAGAAACTAAAAAAGATTTTAATGAAACCGCAAAAATAATGAAACAAGTTAAATTTGATATGGCATATATCGCGCGCTACTCACCTCGTCCAGACACAGTGGCAGCTAAACTTAAAGATAATATTTTTTTAGACGAAAAGAAAAAACGCGAGAAAATTTTAAATAATATATTAAAAAATACAGCTCTGAAAAAGAATAAAAAAATGCTTAATAAAAATATACAAGTTTTAATAGAAAAAAAATCAGGCGATTACATATATGGATTAACTAAAAATTTTAAACATGTTAGAATAAATTCAGAAATCAGAAATCAGAAATCAGAAATTAGGGGCTTAGTTGGAAAGTTTGTGAAAGTTAAAATTATTAAAGCCAATGAATGGAATCTTGAGGGAGAATTGATAAAATAAATATTTATTCGCAAAAATTCGTAAGTAATTCGCATTAAATTCGTATGTTACAAAAAACAAAACAACAAAAACGCGAGGAACTTTTGCGTAAAAAGAAAATAAAGCAAAAAAAAGGCGGCACATTAGCTGGGCAGATTTTGCGCGCGCAAACAGCAAAGAATTATGAAAATATTAAAAGAAAATAAAGAACAGGCCAAGAAAAAACTACTAGTAATTCTTGGTCCAACTGCTACTGGCAAAACAAAACTAGCAGTTGATTTAGCATATAAATTTAATGGTGAAATAATCTCTGCTGATTCACGACAGGTGTATAAATATTTAAATATTGGCACAGGTAAAGATTTGGATGAATATAAAAAAATAAAATATCATCTGATAAATATTATCAGGCCTGATCAGAATTTTACTGTTGCAGAATATAAAAAAATAGCTTTAGAAAAAATTGATAAAATTATTAAAAAAAATAAAATTCCATTTTTAATTGGTGGCACAGGACTATATATCTCATCAATTATTGATAATTACAAAATTCCAAAAGTTAAACCAAATAAAAAAATAAGAAGTAAATTAAATAAATTAAATAAATTAGAAAAAATAAAATTATTAAAAAAATTAGATTTAAAAGCTTTTGAATTTAGTGATTTAAATAATCCTCGCAGATTAGAAAGAGCTTTAGAGGTTTGTTTAAGTGGACAAAAATTTTCTGAATCTCGCAAAAAAGGAAAACAACTATTTGATGTTCTGCAAATTGGGCTAAAATTACCCCGTGAAAAAATAAATAAAAATATAGATTCCAGGGTTGATTATATGATCAAATCAGGATTAGTTAATGAAACTAAAAAAATTTTAAAAAAATATCCACCTTCGTTAAAGCTACGATGGACAAGTAAAAATCCAGTGGCATTACAAACAATTGGTTATGCAGAGATTATTGATTTTTTAAACAAAAAAACAATCCCGCTAAGCAGGACTGTTGAACTTATTAAAATCCACACACACCAATTTGCTAAACGGCAAATGACATGGTTCCAGCGGGATAAAAATATTAATTGGATTAAAAATAAAACAGAAGCCGAGAAAGTTGTTAGAGATTTTTTGTTTTAATCACTGATAATAGCTGATTCTCACTGATAGCTTGGTGACCAAACACGTCGTCTAATATCTAAGTTTTTACTGCCGAAATTTATTAGAAAACCAAGCTTATAATTCGTTCCTTTTAAATAGTAAATTAATTGTTTTTCATAATTTTGTGGCATATATTCAACAGCTTTGGTCTCAACTATAATTTTATTTTTAATAACAAAATCGGGTTTATAAATTCCGATTTTTTTATTGTTATAAAAAATGTCTAGCCTTTTTTCCCTCTCAAAAAATAAATCTTGACAAGTAAACTCTTCTGCCAAAGCGTTTTGATAAATTATTTCTTTGTGTCCATATCCTAAGCCATTGTAGACTTTAAAACAACATCCTCTTATTGTATAAGAAATATCTTCATATAAAAAATTGTCTACTTTATTTTGCATGGTTATGATATCAGCGAAAATCAGCTATCATCAGCGTAATCTTTTAAGCTAATTTCTGCAATAACAAATTTTCTGCTTCTTGCGGGTTTGCTTTGCCTTGAGATTCTTTCATTACTTTGCCAAGAAAAAAT
>CAYNCE010000003.1:20626-21861 GCA_964395855.1 uncultured Gammaproteobacteria bacterium
AAAATATTTGATGGATCTCCTCCAGTTTCTAACATTCTTTCCAAAAGCAAATTAGCATTTTTTGTAGATACTTTATTAGTAAATAACATAGTAATAAACTCTGCAAAATTTTCCGCGCTAATCGTGTTGTCTCTGTAAGACAACTTACGCGCAGTTAACAAACCTCCCAATTTATTTATAAGCCAGCCAGATACTAATTTAGTAAGCTTGTCTTGGTGCGCTTGCCAAATTTCATCTCCAGTACCCTGAATTTCCGATGTGTCATCAAGCCAACGTTTTAATTCTGAAATTACATTTTCTGTATAATCTGCTAAATCTGGATTAGATGTTAAAATTTTAGCGTCTGATGATTTAAAACCATACTCGTCTGCAAATCTATTTCTTTTACCTTGCGGTAATTCTGGTAACTCATGTTTTAATTCTTCAATATTTATCTCTGAATCTTTAGTAAAATCTAATGGAGGCAAGTCTGGTTCTGGGAAATATCTATAATCTGCTGAGCCTTCTTTTGTTCTTTGCGCAAAAGTTTCTAATTTATTTTCATCCCAACCCAGTGTTTCCTGAATAATTTTTTCATCATGCTCCAATAATCTAGACTGTCTTTGAATTTCATAATTTATAGACTTTTCAACAGCTTTAAAAGAATTTAAATTTTTAATCTCAACTTTAGTTCCTAATTTATCACTATCACTTACACTAATATTTACTTCACAACGCATCTGTCCTTTTTGCATTTCTGCATCTGCGATTTCAAGCTCACGAAATATTCTTTGCAATTCCTGACAAAACTCCTTTGCTTCAACGCCTGACTGAATGTCTGGTTCTGTAACTAATTCCATAAGTGGCACGCCAGCTCTGTTATAGTCCACAAGACTTTTGTCATTTATATGAGTTAATTTTCCTGTATCTTCTTCAAGGTGTATTCTGGTTATTTTAATTTTTTTGTTATTAATTTCAATATACCCATTTTCACATAATGGCTGGTCATATTGAGAAATTTGATAACCTTTCGGTAAATCTGGATAAAAATATTGTTTACGATCAAATTTAGATTTTTCTCTTATTTTACAATTCAAAGCTAAACCAGCTTTTAAAACCATTTTAACGGCTTCTTTATTAATCACTGGCAAAGTCCCTGGATGCGCTAAACACACTGGACACACATTTTTATTTGGCTCTAAATTTTGTTCACCAATTTTCCAAGTTTCATTTAAACAATCACAAAACATCTTAGT
>CAYNCE010000004.1:0-5455 GCA_964395855.1 uncultured Gammaproteobacteria bacterium
TGTATTAGCTATTTTTAATTTTTTATCATTTAAAAACAAAGCAAAATTTATTCATATTGGCTTGATTATTTTATTAATTATTTTATTAGCTGGATTAATTTTTTTATGGTTAAGCGGAATTTTATTAGGCAATGAATATGATTTTTCGCAAACTAATTTTTTCTCATCAATATTAAACAGAGGGCAAACAATTTTTGAAACTGGAGCAAATACTGAAAGCGCTGCTGGATGGCGTTTGGCAACTTGGCAAATTGCTTTAGATAAATTTTTATCAAATCCTTTTTTAGGAATTGGACTTGGACAACAATTTTATTTTGAATATCAAGGTTTTGTTGATTTAATTGACATTCGCAATATTCACAATGATTTTGCCAGTTTGTTGGTTCAACTTGGTTTGTTTGGCTTTATTCCTTTTATTTTATTTAATTTTTATTCAATAAAAGATATTTTAAAAAATAAAAAATCAGAAATTCATTTAATTCTAATCGGTTTTTGGGTTGTTTCACTTTTTGGAATATTTTTTGCAATTTATTTAATGTTTAATGGAACAAGTATTTTTTATTGGACCATAATGGGTATGTTGTCGATATTAACAAATAAAAATTATGATTAGCGTTATTATTGTGACTTACAATTCACAAAACTTTATTAAAAAATGTCTGAAATCAGTTTATAAAAACATTTCAAATTCAGACGAAGTTTTTGTAATTGATAATAATTCACAAGACAAAAGTACTGAATTAATTACTGAATTAATTCAGCAGCAAAATTACCTGCCCGCAATGCGGAGCAAAGCGTTGCAGTCGGGTAATAATTTAAAATTAATTAAAAATAAAGAAAATTTGGGCTTTGCAAAAGCAAATAATCAAGCATTAAGACAAGCTAAAGGAGATTATGTTTTTTTAATCAATCCTGATACTGAATTTGATAAAAATATTTTTTCACAAATGATTGATTTTGCAAATCAACATAAAAATGCTGGTATTTTTGGCTGTCAGCAAATTGATTATAGGAATAAACCTGCCGGGTCATTTGGCAACTTTCCCAGCTTTTGGACTAATATCGCTTATAAATTAAAACTTTACTGGCTAACTCCTTGGGCGCATTGGACAATGTATAATTTTTTTACAAAACATTTATTTAACAAAAATAAAAAGGTTGATTATGTTGGCTGCGGATTCACTTTAATTAAAAAACAAGTTATTGATAAGATCGGCTTATTTGACGAAAATTTTTTCTTATATTATGAAGATACTGATTATTGTAAACGAGCATTTGAAGCTGGTTTTGAAGTTTGGTATTTAGGCAAAATTAAAGTCCAACATGTTACAGGCGCAAGCAGTAATAAATATAAAATTAAAAAATGGAGTAAAGAAAGTTTGAAATATTATGAAAAGAAATATAATCTATAAATTATCTCTATTAAAATAGTTAAATAATTTTATTAAATTTTCGCACGAGGACGGGTTTATAAGGGATCGATAGACCGCAATAGGGTAGGTATCCGCAGAAGAAAATTTAATAAAATTATTTGACTTAATCAAAATGAATATCTTACTTATAAATAAATTCTATTTTGAAAAAGGCGGGGCAGAACGCTACTTTTTTGATTTAAAAAAATTACTTGAATCTAAAGGTCATACAGTTGTTCCTTTCGCAATGCAACATAAAAAAAATTCTGAAACAGAATATAGCAAATATTTTGTTTCAGAAATTAGAACTAAACCCAGCTGGAATATTTTGCAAAATTTCAGAACTATTTTTAGATTTTGGTGGTCTTATGAAGCCCGCCAAAAAATCAAAGAACTTTTAGCTGAAAATAAAATTGATGTAGCGCATTTAAATAATATTTATCACCAAATTTCACCATCTATTTTGCCAATTTTTAAAAAAAACAAAATTCCAATTATAATGACAGTGCACGATTATTCTTTAATTTCTCCCAATTACAATTTATTTTTAAACAATAAAATCTATGACAAAATTTGTGGCAAGCAATATTATAAATGTTTATTTGATAAATGTGTGAACAATTCTAGTGTTCAATCTTTTATTAGCGTAATTGAAATGTATTTACATCATAAAATTTTAAAAGTTTATGAAAAAAATATTGATATCTTTATCGCGCCAAGCAGATTTGTCTTTAATAAATTAGTTGAAGCTGGTTTTGATAAAAGGAAAATAAAAATTCTACCGCATTTTATTGATTTGCAAAATATAAAACAAAAAGGCTCCATGCGGGGGCTTGGAGCCAACCAAAAAGAAAAATATATTTTATATTTTGGCAGATTATCAAAAGAAAAAGGCGTATCAGTTTTGCTAGAAGCAATGCGCCAGTTGCCAAATATAAAATTAAAAATAGCCGGCGATGGACCAGAAAAAGAGAATTATGAATTAAGAATTAAGAATTATGGATTAAATAATATTGAAATGTTAGGTCACAAAGATAAAGATAATTTAACTTCACTTATTATAAATTCAGAATTTGTAGTTATTCCTTCGTTAGCTCCAGAAACTTTTGGTTTATCTGCCTTAGAAGCAATGGCTTTAGGAAAAACAGTTTTAGCTAGCAAAACTGGAGCATTGCAGGAGTTAGTGCCAAAAAAATATTTATTCAAACCAAATAATATTCAAGATTTAGTTAGTAAAATTAAATCATTGACAAAAAATGAAAAAAATGTTAAGATGAATGAATATGAAATTCAACAAAAAGTGGCTAAATTATACAATTCTGAGCAATATTACAAAGAATTGGAACAAATTTATAAACTTAAAAAATAACTTTAAAAATGTTATTTATTTTACTATATTGACGTTAATTTTTATAACGTCCTTTTTATTTCCAAAACAATCACAAGCTAGTTATGACAGCTACCCAAAATTAGCAAATTATTATTTAAAAACTCCAATTTCCTCCAATGAAATGCGCGAACTAGCCAAATGGGATGTAGTTATTTTAGGAATGCAAGTTCAAGACACTAACCCAGAAATTTTTTCTACATTAAAAAGCATAAATCCTGATATTAAAATTATTGCGTATTTATCAGCCATGGAATTTCCAATGCAAAATTACAAAATTTTAGAAAGCGCAAATGGACCATGGCATAAAATGTATGCGCAAATCAATTCATCTTGGTGGTTAAAAGATGCGCAAGGAAATATACACTCAATTTGGCCTGGCAATTATTCATTTAATGTAACAAATTTTGAATTTAATACTTGGCTGCCAAAATTTATTTCACAAGAATTAACAACGAGATATCCTTGGGACGGAATTTTTTTAGATAATGTTTTAGATAAAATTAATAACACAAATTTGACTAACAGCGAGTGGCAAAAAGGAATGAAAAAGTTATTAGAAAACACTAGAAAAGAATTAGGCAATAACAAAATTATTTTAGTTAACAGCTCAAGTTATACTAAAAACTATATTAATGGTCGTCTATATGAAACATGGCCTGACAAATGGCTAGGTGGATGGACTGACCAAATGAATGATTATAAAAATCTTGAAAATTCTATTTTACATCTTCCACGCATTGTAATTTTAAATCCTAACACTGATAATATTGGCAATTCCAATAATTTTCAAAAAGTGCGTTTTGGATTAAGTTCAACTTTATTAGAAAACGGTTATTTTGCTTTTGATTGGGGAACACAAGACCACTCTCAATTGTGGTGGTACGATGAATACAATGCTAATTTAGGTCAACCCATTAACTCTGCGCAAAACTTGTTGAACACTAAAATTGTTCAATATGAATCAGGAATTTGGAAAAGAGATTTTGAGTACGGAACAGTTTTACTCAATTCAACTAACAAAAATCAAACTATTAATTTAGATAATACAACTTTTACTAATGGATCCTATTTGCGTATTTTTGACAAACGCGGAAATAATAAAAGAGCTGGTTTTTTTGCTTATGATTTAAAATTTCGTGGCGGAGTTAATGTTGCTTGCGCAGATTTGAATAATGATGGAAAAGATGAGATAATTACAGGAGCAGGTCCAACTGGCGGTCCTCATGTGAGAATTTATGACAAAATCGGCCATTTAGTTGACCCTGGATTTTTTGCTTTTGATCCAAATTCCCGCAACGGAGCTAAAGTAAGCGCAATTGATATTGACCAAGATAGGGAAATTGAGATTTTAGCGTTTTTAAAATTTCCAATTGAAACTTTTGAGTTAAAAATTACTCACCAAAAAGTTAGTGGTGAAACAGATGAAAAAAAATTAGAACCAGAAATTATTAAAGCTAATTTAATTTTTAATAATCAATTAATTTATTACACAAAAGAAGGAGAACAACTTGGAATTGGACCTTGGCCTCCTCAAGTTGATAATAAAACTTCAGTTCGTGTTATTTGGCAAATAACCAGCACACCACGCGCGCTTAAAAATATAAAAATTTCAGCCCAGCTTCCAGAAAATATCATTTACACTAATAAAATCGCAGTTAATAAAGGCAAGGCATTAAATTTTGATAATAAAACCAGATTAATTACTTGGCGATTAGATGAATTAAAACTCAATGAGCAAGCCACAGCCAGTTTTGAAATTGAATTTACTCCAACTCCAAAACAAGTTGACCAAAAAATAAAATTACTTGAAAATACTTTTGTTACTGGCTGGGATTCTTTGCTTAATGAACAAACCACAACTTATTCAAATAATATTTATTCACCTAATATTATAAAATAAAAATGCATCAAAACACTTTCATTATCATCCCAGCTTTTAATGAAGAAAAACATATTGCGCAAGTGATTGAAAGTTTGCTTGAGCGCAATTATAAAATTGTAATAGTTGATGACTGTTCATCTGACAACACCTTTAATATTGCCAAAACTTTTTCTATTACTGTTTTAAAACACGCTATTAATTTAGGTCAAGGCGCGGCTCTAGCCACTGGCACTGAATTTGCTTTACAACAAGGCGCAGATGTGATAGTTCATTTTGATGGCGACGCGCAATTCCTGGCTGAAGAAATAAAAAATGTGGTAGAGCCGATTTTAGAGGATCAAATTGATATTGTGTTAGGTTCACGGTTTAACACAAATAAAACACAAATCAGAACACAAAACAACACAAATATGCAAATCCCATTTTTTAAAAAATACATTATTCTGCCCATTGCCAGAATTATTAATCACTTTCTAACTGGTGTAAAATTAACTGACGCGCACTGTGGCTTTCGCGCCATGAATAGAAACACCGCGCAAAAAATTTCCATTTTCCAAAATAGAATGTCACACAACACTGAAATTGTCAGCCAAATCAAAAAATATAATTTAAAATATAAAGAAATTCCAATCACTGTTATCTATCACGAATTTGGGCAAGGAATTAGTGGAGGATTTAAAATACTAAAAGAAATAGCTTTATCCAAATTATCATCTTAAAATTATGCTTATACAAATTCTACTTTCTTTCTTTATTTTATTTGTTGTCTTT
>CAYNCE010000004.1:5555-13139 GCA_964395855.1 uncultured Gammaproteobacteria bacterium
TAAAATTATGCTTATACAAATTCTACTTTCTTTCTTTATTTTATTTGTTGTCTTTAAATTATTTTTACGTTTTAGAAAAAAAACTTTGCAGTCCATAGCATTTCTGATTTGGCTTATCTTCTGGTTGCTAGCCCTAATAGCAGTCTGGGTGCCTGGCCTGCTAACTCAAATCGCTAACTTACTTGGCATCGGCCGTGGCGCTGATTTAATTTTTTATATTAGCCTTTTAATAATTTTTTATTTAATTTTCAGAATCTATATCAAATTTGAAAAAATTGAAAAAGATATTACAAAAATTGTGAGGAAAGACGCACTAACGAATAAGGACAATTAAATTGTCAACTAATTTTATTAAATTTTCGCGCGAGGACGGGTTTATAAGACGCCCTAGGATTTGATAGGGTAGGCATCCGCAGAAGAAAATTTAATAAAATTAGTTGACAAAATATATGTTATGAAATCTCAACTAATTTCAGTAATAATGCCTATCTGGAACACGCCTACGGTTTTTTTCGAAAAAGCTGTGCAAAGTATTTTAAATCAGGATTATAAAGATTTTGAATTAATTATTATTGAAGATCCAAGTGAAAATACTCAAAAAAATATTATAAGTAATTTTAATGATTTTAGAATTAAATATTTTTTAAATAAAAATAGAACAAGTTTTGTTGACCAATTAAATAAGGGAATTGAATTAGCGCAAGGTAAAATAATTGCCAGAATGGATGCTGATGATATTTCTGAACCAAACAGATTATCCAATGAGCTAGATTTTTTAATTTCTAATCCTGAAATTAATTTAGTTGGCTCAAATTTAACAATTATTAATGAAAATGATAAAATAATTGGAACACGAAAATATCCAGAAATTTCAGCTGAAATTAGCCAGAAAATGCGAATTAGAAATGTCATAGCTCATCCAACCGCAATGTTTTATAAAAAAGATTTTCAAGAAATTGGCTGTTATAAACCAGAATTTGAAATGCTTACTGATTATGATTTGTTCTGTCAATTAATTTTAAAAAATAAAAAATTATATAATTTACAACAGCCTTTATTAAAATATAGAATGCATTTATCTGGCTCTAAAAATTACGAATTAAAAAAACAACTGCGCGACACGATTCGCATTAAACAAAAATATTTTCGATTTAAAAAAGGATGGACAATTTTTGCAGAAATAAGACTATTGGCAGAATTTGTTCTGTTAATATTGCTTAGTAAATGGATTTATGTTTTATTCAAATGGACAAACATCAAAAAATAAATTTATTAAAATTAGCCATTAAATACCCTCAAATTACTAAATCTAAGATTGGACATTGGCTAAACAAAAAACTTAAAAAAACTAACGACTTCCCAAGTTTGGTTCGTTTTTTTCTTTTTTATGGATGTAATTTGCGTTGTAAAATGTGCGGGCAATGGGGGCAAAAAGGCACTTCAAAATCAGATCAAATTAAAAATTTTTTAAATATTAAAAAATTAAAGCAATTAATTGATGAGTGCGAGAAATATAAACCAGAAATTTATATTTGGGGCGGTGAACCAACTTTGCATCCTGATTTTGCAGAATTTATTAAATATGTTAAATTAAAAAAATTAACTGCTACTATTAACACAAATGGAATTTTGCTAGAAAAATATGCTGATGATATTTTAAACAACAAAATTGACTCACTGGATGTTTCGCTAATTGGACCGCCCGCGATTCACGATACCGTTGTCCAAGTGCCTGGAGCTTTTGAAAAAGTAATGGCTGGCTTAGAATTAATTTCAGACAAAAGTAAGAGATATAAATATAAACCACTCATTAAAGCCATCATCACTTTAAACCCAGACAATCTAGGCGATGTTGAAAAATTATTATATTTAATTGAAAATCACCTAGCTATTGATATGAGTATTGTGCAATTGGGTTGGTTCACTATTCAAGAAATAGGGAAGAGATATGAGAAAAGAATGCAAACAGAATTTAAAATTTCATCTTTGAGCTGGCAAGGTTTCCAAGATGAGCAAGCCAGCAAACAGGCAGAAAAAATTCAGCAATTAATTAAAGATATTAGATGCAATAAAAAATACAAAAAACCGATTTTAATTTTTCCTAATTTAAAAACTAAAGATATTGCAAAATATTATCAAAATCATCAAGAATTATTTAATTATAAAAAATGCAGCGCTGTTAACAGAGAAATTGATATTCGCCACAATGGTGATGTTGTTGTTTGCGCTGATTATCCAGATTATGTGATTGGCAATTTAAATACCCAGAGTATCCAAGAAATCTGGAGAGGAGAAAAATTAAAGAAATTTAGAAAATCAATACAAAAAAAATTATTACCAATTTGTCCAAGATGCTGTGGACTATTCCGATAAAAATTATGAAAATAGCTTACATTAGCCCAGCGTTCCCACCACAAGCCAGTGGCATGGGAACTGCGTGTTATTACACTGCAAATGAAATTGGAAAGTCACACGATGTGACAGTTTTTTTAAGTGACAGAAAAATTAATTATCAGCAAGGTAATTTTAAAATCAAATTATTTAAGCCATTATTTTCTTTTGGCTACGCAGATTTTGCGCCACAGATTATGAAACTGGTTAAAGGTTTTGACATAATCCATTTGTATTATCCATATTTTGGTATAGCTGAATTTTTGTGGTTGCTTAAAAAAATAAAACAAAAAAGATGTCCTAAAATTATTTTTCATTATCAAATGGATATGATAGGAAAGGGAATTACAAAATTTGTTAATAATTTGCATAAAAAAATTATTGCGCCATTTTTGTTTAAAACAGTTGATCAAGTTTTTGTATTATCAGATGATTATGCGCGTCATTCAAAAATTAAAAAATATTATTCTAGATATGCTGAAAAATTTAAAGTCGTGCCTAATGGTGTTGATATTGAAAAATTTTCAATTTTCAATCCCGAGCACCCGGGACAATTTTCAAACATTAGAGAAAAACTTTGTTTAAAAGAAAACGATAAGATAATTTTTACTGCCCAGGCATTAGATAAAGCGCATTTTTTCAAAGGCATTGATATTTTAATTAAAGCAGTAAAAATTATAAATAGAGCAGATGTAAAATTAATTATTGCAGGTGACGGTAATTTATTAAATTATTACAAAAAATTAGTGAACAAATTTAGTGTTCAACACAAAACTATTTTTTTGGGCAATATTGATCACGATGAATTGCCATTTTATTATAATCTAGCAACAGTTACAGCAGTGCCATCAACTCAACCAACTGAAAGTTTTTCTATTACTGTCGCAGAAGCAATGGCTTGTGGCACTCCAGTTGTAGTTTCAAATTGGCCAGGTTTACGAGTTACTCCAGATGCGAATAAATCTGGTTTAATTATTAAACCAAATGATGAAAATGATTTAGCTGAAAAATTATTATTTTTTATAAACAATCCTGAACAAGCAAAAGAGTTTGGAAAAGCTGGCAGAGAAAAAGTTGAAAAAGAATATGATTGGAAGAAAATTTGTGAAAAAATAGAAAAGTTTTATTCCACGGGATCCCATCGCTTCGCTCGGGATGACAATAATAAAAAAATAGCCCTAATTACCTCTGTGTTTGCGCCTTATACAAAAGGCGGTGCTGAAACTGTAGTTTCAAATATAGTAAATGGTTTTAAAAAAACAAACCATCAAATTTTTGTAATTACTGTTTGTGAATTTAAAAATTTATATAGTTTATTGCCTAAAAAAAGCATTGAAAATAACGTCATTATTTACCGTTTTTACCCTTTAAACCTATTTTCATACCTAAATATCAGTAAATACGCTTCAAGGCCATTTATACGCCTTTTTTGGCACGCTTTAGATATGGTTAATATACATTCTTATTGGATAATTAAATATATTCTAAAAAAAGAAAAAATAGACGCAGCCATGACTCATATGCTCAAAGGCATGGGTTATTTAACTTGTCGCGCAATTAAAAAATGTAAAATTAAAAATATTCATACTTTACACGAAGTTCAATTAGCCACACCGTCAGGATTAATTCTAAAAGGAGAAGAAAATTCTTGGCAACATAATTTTTTCTTAACCCGACTTTACCAAGCATACAATCGCTGGGCTTTTAACAGTCCTGAAATAGTTATCTCTTCATCTAAATTTTTATTAAATTTTTACAATTCCAGAAATTTTTTTCCGCATTCGCAAAAATTAATTTTAACCAATCCCGTGGATACTCGAACACTGCAATCCGACTTTGCTAAATCTACGACAGACAAACAAAAACACTGGGACACAAACTCTTTTACTTTTTTATTTCTTGGACAAATAGAAAAATATAAAGGTATTTTATTATTGATTAATGTTTTTAAAAAATTATTAGATGAAATACCAAATTCTCTAGACGCTAAACTTCTAATTGTAGGCGATGGCGCGGCTTTAGATGAAGCTAAAAAATTAACTGGCGCTTGTCCACAAATTATTTTCAAAGGATATGTGCCTAATTCAAAACTGAACACAATTTTTGTTCAAACCAATGCAACTATCGTCTCATCATTATGTTATGAAAATTCACCCACAGTTATTTTTGAAAGTCTGTCTAATGGTGTGCCAGTACTAGCCGCGCGCATTGGCGGGATTGAATTTATTAAAGATAATTTTAATGGTTTTACTTTTGAAGCAGGGGATGCTGAAGATTTATTAAAAATTTTAAAGTTTAGCTTAAACAACAAAAAACAGTTATCTGAAATGTCAGCTAACTGCAAAAAATCTGTTAAAGAAATTGGGATAGAGAAATATATTAAAAAACTAGAAAATTTAATTTAAAAACACAAGCCAAAAGAGATTTATTAAATTTTCGCACAAGGACGGGTTTATAGGACAACGAAGTGTCCGATTAGGGCATGTATCCGCAGAAGAAAATTTAATAAATCTCTTTTGGCTATATAAAAATGTCTATTTTCTTTCATATTTAAAAACCCAAATTTTTCCATTTTCTAAAATCGTTAAATCAGAAGACTCTTCCAAAGCAATAGGAAAGAGTTTTTTTAAATTAAACCAATAATCTGGCAAATAAAAATAAACCACATTTACGCCAGTTAAATCCATTGCAATTTTTGCTTTTTCATAAGTTGGTTCTTCATAAACCATTTGCCAAAAAACCTTGTGTAATTCACCGCCTGTAGGAATTGAGTAAAAAAAGTATTTATCATCAAAGTAACGAAATCCATAAGTTATAAGCGCTGCTGCGCCAATTTGCTGATTAGCCAATACAACGTATGGTTCATCTGTATTTTCTTCTATATATTTAACTGCGTTAAAATCATAAATTGAAGTATTAAAACCGCGATAAGTAAAATAACGGTCATCGCGTGGGTAAGAAAAATATAAAGATACAGTAAGACCAGCGCTAATTAACAAGATAGCAAGACAACAAGATAACAATTTTTTCTTTTGAACAATAAAATAAATAGCCAGTGGAATTAGAAAATAAATTCCTAAATTAAAAATCCGCCAGGCAAAATCTCCGCGTTCATAATGAATCAAAAAATTAAAATCTAAAAATGAAAAAATCAATAATGAATTAATAACCAAAATAATGAATAATGAATAATGAATAATGAATAATTTATTTTTAAAATATTTTATACTTAAAAAAGATAAAAATAAAATTACTAAAAATATAACTAACGGCTGCCATAAAAAATATGCTATAGTAGTAATTAGGTGAACAAAATTAGCCTGCCCGCCGTAGCCTTGGCGCAGGAGGGTGTTCAAGTACAAATCAGGAAAAAAACGAAAACTATTATTAAAAAAATCAACTAAATTAAAATTATTAACCCAGCCAACTTTAAATCTAGAAACAAATGACAACAGCGCAAAGGCAATTGGCGCTGAAAAACATAAAAATACATAACTCAATCTGCGTAGCCAAGTTTGTATGTTTAATTTATTTAACCACAAAATAAAAATAAAAATAATTCCTGCTAAGCCAGCGATTGGGTGAATAAACAAAATTGCCACAGCTAATAAAGTTAAGAAATATATTGGCGGCTTGTGTTTTAACAAATAGCTTAAACCTAAAAAAGCCAAAATTATAACTAATAAATCAGCAAGATTCTGCGGAGTTGTAAAAGTTAATATTGAAAAAGGGATTAAAAGAAATAGAAAAGTAATGAGTAATGAGTAATGAGTAATAAGAGATTTTTTATCTTTAAAAACAAAATAAATAGACATTGGCAACAAAATAGATGATAGCAAAGGAACCAAATTTTTATCAATAATTGTGTGTGAGATGTGAAAAATTTTAGTAAAAAAAATCACCAAAGAATACTGACCTAAATAATAAAACGGCTTAGGTAAAATAAAACCGCGCTCCAAAATATATTTTTCTGTGGCTTGATGAATAAAAGGGTCATAACCAAAGCCCAAAGGAAAAATAATATTAACTATTGAAAAAGTAAAAAATAAATGCAAACTGCTTAAAATTAAGGCGGGGACCGCCTTTAAACGCATTATGACAAAAATCAACCAAGCTGAAGTTATAAAATATAAAACAAAAAACCACTTGCTCACTAATGCCCAAGGCGTGCGCACTGATTCTAAAGTTGAGCCTTGTTCAAGAAAAAAATAAGTGGTTGTGAGTAATAATAAGTAAACTACAATTAAAAATATTGACTTTGTCATCCCGAGTCTTGACAGGACTTTTAGGAATGGGTCAAGACGATGGGATCCCGTTGAATAATGAATTCTTTTTTCCTCGGGATCCCATCGCTTTGCTCGGGATGACATCCACAAAATTACAAAACCAAACAAAACCAAAAACCCAACAATTATAAAATCATTTAACTCATAAAAATAATAAATCACACTTAAAACAATAACTATAATTGACAAAAATTTCAGCAAACCAAAAATAAGATTTTTTTTATCTACTAACCAACTGCTTAATCCTAAAAACAAAACTCCACAAACAACCCCCAAAACAGGGGATTGCCAAATAAAAATATTCAAACTCAAAATAATAGCCAATAATAAATTTAAAACTGCATATCTCATATTTTATATAATATCAATTTTATGATATAATGTAAATATAAATATTTAAGAGTGTGGATAATCCCGAGCACTCGGGACTCAGGATTACAGATTTTTTTGTATGTCAGAAGATAAAACAAAAAATAAAAAACAACATTTGCCATCTGACGACTGGGCAGAGAATTTTGTTTTTCCTGTGTCAGTTAAAAATAAAAACAAAAAGACTGGCGCTCCAATAAAATCTTCTAATAATAATTCAAAACACAAATTTTCAGCTCATGTGCTTGATTTAAATCGTCCACATTTAATCAAAGACGAAATACCAACCACAGAACCAGCACGCAACCTGCCAAATTTTCAGACTACAGTTTTTAATGAACAAGATTGGTTTAGTAATTTTGAAAAACCCCAACAACAAACTTTAGAGCCAACAACTAAAGTGGATTTTGAATTACCAAATGAATCAACCGATGTAATAGAAAAAATTGAATATTCTCAACCAAATAAATTAAAAACTAAATCTAAAATTAAATTAAATCTAACCAATAGTGTTTTGGAATTGGAAACTGAACAAACG
>CAYNCE010000004.1:13239-21403 GCA_964395855.1 uncultured Gammaproteobacteria bacterium
TAAAATTAAATTAAATCTAACCAATAGTGTTTTGGAATTGGAAACTGAACAAACGCTTGTAGGGGCAGGTTTTAAACCTGCCCAGACAGGTCACAGACCTGTCACTACATCGCAAAAAATTATACAAATAATAAAAAAGATTTTTAACTTAATTTGGCAGATAATTACTGTTCCATTTCGCGCCTTAGATTTTATTGTGGACAGCGTCCTCAAATCAATCTGGTGGATGATTAAAAATGCGATTTTACTTTTTTTTAGTCTTTTAAAATCCTTTGTTTTAAATTTAAAAACTTTAATTCTTCAACGCCAACCACAAATAACGCAAACTCAAATAATTACTCTTCTCAAATTAAAAATTCCACTCAAAGTTAAACCCATATTATCTTTCATTATTGTCTGTTTAATTATTGTCCTGCCTTTGCAAATTTTAAGCCTGCAACAAAAAGGCAGCCAGCTTAAGGGTCAAGTTCTTGGCAAATCAATTGAGGGTTTGGATGCTTTAAAAAATGCTTCCCAATTAACTCAAGATTTAAATTTTGCTGAAGCCAGTGAGTATTTTGAACAAGCATATTTTAATTTTAAAATTGCGCATAATTATTTAACTAGTTTGGATGCTTTTAGCCAACAAGTTATTAAAATTATTCCTGAAGCGCAACAAGCTGAAATTTTGCTAACCATTGGACAAATTTCAGCCGAACTTGGCCAAAACATTGCCAACATAGCTGAAGAAATAGAAAAAATAAACTCAAACCCGCTTGAACAAAATAAATTAGGCGCAAAAATAAAAATCACTGCTGAAAAACTAACTCTTATTGAACCCAAAATTTTAGAACTCCTCAATCAAGCCGAGCAAATAGACGCTCAAATTTTAAAAAAATATATTGATGAGAAAAATTTAGAAAAATTAATTTTATTCCAATCCTCTTTACCAGCCTTGCGCGATTATATTTCTCAGCTAAAAACTTTAAATACTTTTTTACAAAATTTTTTGGGCCAAGAAAAAACAATGCATTACTTAGTCATTTTTCAAAATAACGCGGAATTAAGACCGACCGGAGGTTTTATGGGTTCCTACGCGCTAGTTGAAATATCAAATTCAAAAATAACAAAAATGGAAGTGCCTGGTGGCGGGTTTTATGATTTAAAAGCCGCTGTAACCGACCATGTCAAAGCTCCTAAGCCATTACAACATTTTTCACCAGACTGGAAAATATGGGATGCTAACTGGTTTGCGGATTTTCCAACTTCAGCCCAAAAAATTTCAAAATTTTATGAAGATACTTTGGCTGGCACAACTCTAGATGGCATTATTACCTTAACGCCAGATGTAATTGAAGACTTGCTGGAAATAACTGGAGAACTAGTTCTGCCAGAATATGAAAAAACTTTAACTGCTGAAAATTTTACTAATGAAGTTCAAATGGCTGTTGAATATGAATATGATGCTGAAGAAAACAAACCTAAACAAATCATTGCTGATATGATGCCCAAACTTTTAGACCGTGTTTTTAATTTAGGTATTGAAAATACTCCAGCTTTAATGCAAAAAATTTCTGAAAATCTGTCCCACAAAAATATTTTACTCTGGTTTAAAGATATAGAAATGCAAAAAATTGCTAAAAATTTTAAATGGTCTGGTGAAATTTTACCCAGCTCAAGCGACTATTTAACTATTATTCATGCTAGCTTGGCTGGTGGCAAAACTGATCGCGTAATTAAAAATGAAATTGCTCATTCAGTGGAAATCACTTCAGCAGGTGATGTTATTGACACCACAACTTTAACCCGCACGCACACTGGCAACCCTCAAAATATTTTTGAAAAAGCAATTAATGTGGATTATGTGCGTTTTTATGTGCCTTATAACAGTCAACTAATTTCTGCTAATGGTTTTGAATATAAGCCCAATACAATTGTAAAAGCCGCAGCTGATAATCAAATTGAATTAGCTGAAGACAAAGATTTAAAAAACATTGAACAAAACCCAGTTGTTAATGAGGATTTTAATTTACGCATTACCCAAGAATTTGATAAAACTGTGTTTGGGGGCTGGTTGAGTTTAGAACCAGGTGAATCAAAAAAAATCACTTTAAAATACAAATTGCCTTTTAAATTAATTAAACCAACTAAAAACTTTTTACAAAAAATTGCTATTTTTTTGAATTTAAACAAAGAAGAAAATTTTCGTTATAATTTAATCGTGCAAAAGCAACCTGGTTTAGCTCAAACAGAATTTATTAGCCAACTGATTCTACCTGCTGATTTTCAAGTTATTGATCATAGCGCCAAAAACAAACTTGGCAAAGCTGGACAAAAAATTATTTATCAAGATGATTTAGAAACTGACGGATATTATTCCATAAAAATGCAGTAAAAAAAATAACGCACCTAATCAATTTTTTATTTAGATGCGTTTTTTAATTTTAAATTCGTTCCCTCTAAAACCCTTCTAATCCAATTCTCTTCCCAATTCGCTACCACACTTTGGATTTCTCTTTCTTTTTGTTGTTTCCATTTCCACTTCCACAAAATTTAATCAATATTTCTTTTGATTTAGTTCCTCTTAAAAATTCTTTTAATTCTTGTCTTGTGTTTTGATCTTTCAACTGCTCTAGTACTTCTCGCCTAAAATGTTTTCTGTTAAAAACTAATTGGCCATTAATATTTGCTATCTTCAATTCATCCCCTCCATTTATTTAATTAATAATATAATTATTTTATGATTTTATTATAACAAAAATTCAAAATTTGTCAAATCAATTATAAACTGCTAAAATTAATTTATGAATCAAACTAAAATATTAGATGTAAAAATAGATATTATTTCTAAATCACAAATTTTGGAAAAAATTAAGGATTTATTAACCCCCCCTAACCCCCCCTTGAGTTTAAAGTTGCCAGTGGCAAGTTTAAACGGGGGAGGACATGGGAAACAACTAATCACAACTAATCCTGAATTTATTATTGAAGCGCAAAAAAATCAAGAATTTAAAAATATATTAAATAATTCATGGTTATCTGTAGCAGATGGATATGGGATTCGGTTGGCAGCAAAATACCAACAATTAACAATTAATAAAAAAATAAAAGATAAAAATTCCTTATTCCTTATTCCTTATTCCTTATTCCTTGGTTTAAAAGTTGCTTGGTGGGGGATAACTAAAAATAATAAAAAACTTGACGTAATTACGAACGTAATTACGGGTACAGATTTAATTCCGGAAATATGTAAAATGATGAATTATGAATCAAGAATCAAGAATTATGAAAAACGAATATTTTTACTCGGCGGTTACAACAACACATCTGAATTAACAGCAAAAAAACTAACTAAACAATTTAACAATCTAACAATCAACTATTCTGTTTTTGAAAAAGATAATATTATTGAAAAAATAAATAATTTTCAGCCAGACATTTTATTTGTCGCTTTAAATCATCCGCGCGCTCAAATTTGGATAAATAATAATTTAGAAAAAATGCCAAGCGTGAAATTAGCGATTGGAGTGGGTGGCGCTTTTGACTATATTTCTGGTAAAATAAAAAGAGCTCCGCAAAATTGGCAAAGCTCGTATGAATGGATTTATAGATTAAAAAAAGAACCGCGCCGATTCAAAAGAATTTTTAACGCGGTTATAAAATTTCCATGGTTGGTTTTTACAAAAACAATATGCAAAAAATAATAAAAACAAGATTTGCTCCTAGTCCAACCGGTGATTTACACATCGGCGGTTTAAGAACCGCGCTTTATTCTTATTTATTTGCTAAAAAAAATAATAGTGAATTTTTATTGCGCATTGAAGATACAGACCAAGCAAGATATCAAGAGGGAAGTATAGATTCAATTTTGGACGGTTTAGAATGGGCAGGAATAAAACCAGATAATATAGATAATATTCCTTATCAATCTTCAAAAATTGAAATTTATCAAAAATATGCCAAGCAATTAGTCAACGAAGGCAAAGCGTATTATTGTTTTTGTTCTGAACATACTTTAGCAGAAATGAGACAAATTCAAGAACAAAATAAACAAGCGCCAAAATATGACCGTAGATGTTTAAAATTAACACAAGAAGAAGTAGAAGAAAAAATAAAAAAGGGTGAGCCACATGTTATTAGAATGAAAATACCTGAAGGTAAAACTAAATTTATAGACTTGATTCGCGGGGAAATTAAATTTGATTTAAAAGAAATAGACGATCAAATATTATTAAAATCTGATGGTTATCCAACTTATCATTTGGCAAATGTGATTGATGATTATGAAATGGAAATTACCCACATCATTCGCGGTGAAGATTGGTTGCCTTCAACCCCCAAGCATATTATTTTATATAATTATTTTAACTGGGGTTTGCCAGAATTCGCGCATATTCCATTAATCCTAGCTCCTGATAAATCCAAATTATCTAAACGACACGGAGCAACAGGAGTTTTGGAATTTAAAAAGCTTGGTTATTTGCCTGAAGCTTTAATAAATTATATAGCTCTTTTGGGCTGGAATCCTGGGAGCGATAAAGAAATATTTACTTTAGAAAAATTAGAATTAGAATTTTCTTTAGAAAAAGTTCACAAAGCAGGGGCAATATTTGACCAAGAAAAATTAGATTGGATGAATGGGTATTATATCCGTCAATTAAGTTTAGAAAACTTTAGCGAAAGGTGTATGCCATATTTAATAGAATCTAAACTTATTGATTCAGAAAGTCCCGATGTAAAATCGGGATCCCGACTTTACGTCGGGAAAAAATATATTCAAGCTGTAGTAGCTCTGGAACAGGAACGCATTAAAAAACTTTCTGAAATTTCTAAAGCTACAGAATATTTTTTTAAAGAAATAGAATATAATAAAAGTTTATTAAAATGGAAAAAATCAGATTTGGAAACAGCAAAACAAAGATTAGAATTTTTATATGAAGAATTAGAAAAAATCCCGAATGAAAACTGGACAAGAAATAGCTTAGAAAATTTATTAATAGATTTAATCAAAGCAAAAGATTTAGGAGTGGGGGATACACTCTGGCCTTTGCGCGTTGCCTTAACAGGCCAGCAAAATTCTCCTGGACCTTTTGAAGTAGCAGAAGTTTTAGGAAAAGAAACAAGTTTGGAAAGGATAAAGAAGGGGATTAATACTATTTAACCAAATAATTTTTATTAAATTTTCGCGCGAGGACGGGTTTATAGAGGTTAGCGAATTTAGAGGGTCTAGGCATCCGCAGAAGAAAATTTAATAAAAATTATCTAGTTTGCTATAATTAACCTATGCTCAACAAAAAACTATTCACAAAAATAATTTTATGTATTTTAATACTTAACTTTTTTGTTTTTCCTGTCGCTATTAGCTATTCACAAGATGAAAATGTGCAAGTTATTAATGATGAAATAGAACAAAAAAGAAATACCATCAAACAACTGGAAGAGCAAATTGCTGAATATCAAAAAAGTATTAATTACCAAAAAAAACAATCCTTTTCTCTTGGAAATCAGGTAGCTATTTTAAACAATGAAATTAATAAATTAAAAACTGAAATCCAGCTCAAAGAAAATCAAATTGAAGAAGCTGAACTAGAAATAGAGGAAACTGAAAATAAAATAGCCACTGCTGAAGAAAATATTAAAACCAACAAAAAACGACTCACTAATTTTATCCAACAAATGAATAAAATGGATAAAAAAACTTCAATTGAGTTGGCATTAACTCTAGACAGCTTTTCTGACTACTATAATCATCTTCACTCTTTAGAAATCCTGCAAGACAATACTAGTCAATCACTTGCCAGTATTAAAGAATTTAAAGCTAATTTGGAAACTCACATTGCTAATCTGGAAAAGAAAAAAAAATCTTTAGAAAATTTAATTGCTGAATTAGACGAAACACAAAATGGTTTGTTAAGCCGTTCATATGCTAAACAAAGTCTGCTATCTGAAAGTCGTAATTCAGAAGCCAAATTTCAATCCTTAGTTGCGCAATTAAAAGCTGAACAAAATTCTGTTAACGCAAATATTATTAGTTTGGAAAAACAAATCCGTGAAAAATTATCTGGTAAAAGCGATTTTCAAGCTCTTGGTGGATCTGATTTTATGTGGCCAGTCCCAAACCGCGGAATTACAGCATATTTTCACGACCCAACTTATCCATTTAGATATATTTTTGAACACCCAGCCATTGATATTAAATCAGCTCAAGGCTCGCCAATTAAAGCGGCTGCTTCTGGCTATGTAGCAAAAGCAATCATCAATGGCACGAGTTACGGTTATATTATGATTGTGCATGGTGATGGTTTTTCTACGGTCTATGGCCATACTTCTAAATCTTTTGTTAATGAAGAACAGTTTGTATCTCAAGGAGAAACTATCGGCTTGTCTGGCGGAATGCCAGGCACTCCTGGCTCTGGCCGACTTTCTACTGGCCCGCATTTGCATTTTGAAATCCGTAAAAATGGGATCCCGGTCAACCCTTTAAACTATTTACCATAAATGATAGAAGAAAAAAATCATGAAAAAATAATTCAAGAAATATTCGCGCGATTATGCGAAATTTTTTCATTAAAAAATTTTACTTTTAGAACTATGCACCGTCAAATTGATACACAGGGCAGGGGAGTCCTAAATTTAAAAAAATCATATACTTTGGCGCATACTAATCTAAAAACAAAAACTATTACTATTGACATTTACACTCCGCGCCACCGCAAGCCCAAAGCTATTAAATCTATTTTAAATATTTTAGCCCATGAAATTGCGCATCATCAAAAAATGCCGTATAAACAATTTCATAAAGGTAAATGGATTATCCGCCAGCATTATCCTGCGTTTTATAAACAAGTGAATAAGAATATTGAAAAGATAAGGAAAGATAAAATCTTGTCCAGTCTGTCAGGATAACAATTTATTTCCACTGTGAAACTCTCTATGCACATCTCTTAATTTTTTATTTGTTACATGAGTATAAATTTGTGTTGTTGCAATATTTGAGTGCCCCAAAAATTCTTGAATTAATCTTAAATCAACGCCTTGTTCTAATAAATCAGTTGCGTAAGAATGGCGCAAAGTGTGTGGGGAAGTAGTAAGAGGCAAACCAGATATTTTTACATATTTTTTAACCACTCGCTCCATAGAACGAGATGTCAAACGCCTTGAATCTGTCTTTCTAGACCTATAATTTATAAACAATGCTTTATCATCATCTTTTCGTGTTAATAAATACTTTTTAAGCCAGGACAATGCGCGCTCAGAAAAATAAACTGTGCGTGGTTTGTTGCCTTTACCAATAATTTGGACTTCTAAATCATTTTTGTTTTTAATATTATTAAACTGCTCTACATTAAGCGACACTAATTCAGCCACACGCAAACCAGTTGAAAATAAAGTTTCTAAAATAGCCCTGTCTCTCAAACCAGTTAAAATCTTGATATTTGGTGTTAATAATAATTTCTCAATTTGTTCTAATTTTAAAAAATTAATTGTTTTTTCTTTACTTGCATCGCGCGATAATTTTATTTTTTCTGCAGGCAGGGAAGTAATGTCACGATCAGCAAAAAAATTTAATAAACTGCGCAAAGCAATCAAATAATAATTCTGTGTTGATTTTTTTAAGCACTTCTGGGTCATAGGGTACCTGAATCGCGACAAAAAAACACGATAGTTCCAGACATGCTCAGAAGTCAGTTCGTGTGGCTTAAGTTCAGAAAGAGAATTATTATTTAAAAATTCAAAAAACTTTTTTAAAAAATTATTATAATTTTCCTGGGTTTTATTACTTAAACCTTTTTCAATTTCGCACCATTCCAAAAAATCTGTTAAATGTTGAGGAAGTGGTTTGTTTGAATGTTTCATAAATTAAAATTACATCATTGTTCGTTTAACCTATATTATACGACATTTATATATATTTAATAATAAAACTTTTTAGTCTCTTCTCTTCTAAACTAATTCTGAACTAATCATCTTATCCACAATCATATTTATTATACCATTAGCCAGCATTCCATTCAAAAATGTGTCTCCCCTGGTCACATTTTGTGACCACTTCACTTCCTTCATTTTTCAAACGATTTTAAAGATACATTAACATGGTTAAGAATAAAATCTGCATATAATTATTATCGCATGCCATCAAATAGATGGCATTTTTATTTTTTATTATATATTTTATTTATAATAA
>CAYNCE010000005.1:0-1883 GCA_964395855.1 uncultured Gammaproteobacteria bacterium
GTGGGGTCAAAGTTGGTGGTGGATAAATTTAATTTAGATATTTCTCCCGCAACAGTTCGCAATGATATGCGCGAATTAGAAGAGCAGGACTTGATAATTTCTCCGCATACTTCAGCAGGTCGCATTCCAACTGAAGATGGTTATAAATATTTTGTAGAAAATTATATTAATTTAGATGATGAGTTAAATCAGGTTGAAAGAAATAAAATATTAGAATATGTAGGAACACTCCGTGGTATGTCTGATGTGGATGATATTAAAATTTTGGCAAAAATTATTTCAGAAAAATCTGGGTTATTGGTTTTTGTAGCATTTGATAAAAATAATTTTTATTACACTGGTCTTTCCAATCTATTTTCTCAGCCAGAATTTCAGAATTTAAATTTAATATATAATATTTCAGAAGTTGTTGATCATCTTGATGAAGTGATTAGTAAAATTTATGATACAATAAATAGTGAAGATAAAGTGATTATTAAAATAGGAAAAGATAATTTATTTTCTGCGGATTGTTCTGTAATTATGATAAAAATCAAAAATAATTTAATTGGTATTGTTGGACCAACGAGAATGAATTATCAAAAAAATGTAAAATTAATTAATTTTGTTAAAAATGTTTTATGACTAAAAAATCTAATATTAAAGAATTTGAAAAACTCCAAAAGCAATGCAATGATTACCTTGATGGCTGGAAAAGAGCTTTAGCAGATTATGAGAATTTTAAAAAACAATCAGAAAAAGAAAAACAAGAATTTATTAAATTTGCTAATGCAAATTTAATTATATCTCTAATTCCAGTTTATAATAATCTAAAATTAGCTTTGAAGCATTCTCCTAATAATGATTGGTCAAAAGGAGTAGAACACATTCAGAAACAATTTAAACAAGTTTTATCTGATTATCAAGTTGAGGAAATTTTGCCAAAAGTTGGAGATGAATTTGATATAAATTTGCATGAAGCAATTAAAGAAATTGAGAAATTGAGGGATAAAAATAATATAAATAAAATTAGTAAAATAATTAGTTGCGGGTATAAATTAAATGGAAAAGTATTTGTGCCTGCAAAGGTTATTGTAAAATAATTTTAAAAATTAATTATTAATTTGCCTTTTTTGAAGTAAGGCGTGGATTCCACAGGATCCTTCGCTTCGCTCAGGACAGGCTAGTAAAAAACATATGTCTCTAATAAAATGGACTCCAATGTCTCTTGATCCATTTGATGAAATGGATCGATTTTTTGACTGGCCAACAAATATGAATATTTCGGCTGGTTTTACACCTGCGATTGATGTTTGGCAAGACAATGAAAATGTCTATGCAGAATGTCCTTTAGCTGGCGTGGACCCAAAAGATGTTAATGTTTCAGTTGAAAATGATGTTTTAACAATTCAAGGTAAAAGTGAAAAGAAAACTGAAGTTGATGAAAAAGAATATTATCGCAAAGAAGTCCGTTGCGGATCTTTTCATCGCGCAGTTGCTTTGCCAACTTCTGTTAAAAATGAAGATGTTAAAGCTGAATTTGAAAATGGTATTTTAAAGGTTATTTTGCCAAAACAAGAAAGAGTAAAACCGAAAAAGATTGATGTAAAAATAAAATGAACAAAAACAAAGATATAATTCAAAATTCACTTAAACTAGTGAAGAACTGTCCTGTGTGCAGAACTAAATACACAATTCCAATGGCAGATGTGGTGCAGGAACTGGAAACCGGTTATCTGGTTTATTTTTCCTGCGCTAATTGTAAAAGTTCTTTACTAACTCAAATTTCTGAAATGCCGTTTGGTTTAATTGGTTCAGCAATGCTAACTGATTTAGAATTAAATGAAGTTTTAAAATTTAAAAATGGTGAAAAAGTTACGGTTGATGATGTGTTGGAGGTTTAT
>CAYNCE010000005.1:1983-20417 GCA_964395855.1 uncultured Gammaproteobacteria bacterium
GGTACAACAAACAGCGCTGTGGCTATAATGGAAGGTGGCAGCCCAAAAATTTTAGAAAACAAAGAAGGAAACAGAACAACTCCTTCAATGGTTGCAATTAATAAAGCAAGCGAAAGATTAGTTGGCTTGCTTGCTAAACGGCAAGCAGTAACAAATCCAACCAATACTTTGTTTTCCATTAAACGGTTAATTGGTCGCCGTTGGGAAGATGAAGAAATTCAACGCGATTTAAAAACAATGCCTTTTAAAATTAAACAGGCAGGAGTTGGTGTAAAAGTTGAAATGTCAGGTAAAGATTACACACCACAAGAAATTTCCGCAATGATTTTGCAAAAATTAAAAGCAGACGCGGAAGAAAAATTAGGCGAGAAAATTGAGGAAGCAGTCATTACAGTTCCAGCTTACTTTGATGATTCACAAAGACAAGCTACAAAAGAAGCTGGTGAAATTGCTGGTTTAAAAGTAGCGCGAATTGTGAACGAACCAACAGCAGCAGCTTTAGCTTATGGTTTTGAAAAAAAGAAAGGCCAGCAAATCGCTGTTTATGATTTAGGTGGCGGAACTTTTGATATTTCTATTTTAGATATTGCTTCTGACACAGTAGAGGTAAAATCAACTAATGGTGATACGCATTTAGGTGGTGATGATTTTGATCAAAAATTAATTAATTGGATTATTGATGAATTTAAAAAACAAGAAGGCATTGATTTATCAAAAGATCCAATGGCTTTGCAAAGAGTTAAAGAGTCTGCGGAAAAAGCAAAAATTGAATTATCTACTAGTCAAGAAACAGAGATCAGCCAGCCATTTATTACCACTACTGCTGACGGCCCAAAACACTTATCTTTAAAAATGACCAGAGCCAAATTAGAAGAATTAGTTGGTGATTTAGTAGAAAAAACTTTGGAGCCTGTTAAGCAAGCTTTGAAAGATGCTGGTTTTACAGTAAAAGATATTGAAGAAGTTATTTTAGTTGGTGGAATGACAAGAATGCCATTAGTTCAAAAAACAGTAGAGAAGTTTTTTAATAAAAAACCAAATATGTCTGTTAATCCTGATGAAGTAGTTGCTTTGGGCGCGGCTGTGCAAGCTGGTGTTTTGCAGGGTGATGTAAAAGATGTTCTTTTGCTTGATGTGACGCCTTTAACTTTGGGCATTGAAACTTTGGGCAGTGTGGCTACTCCTTTGATTGAAAAAAATACAACAATTCCTACTTCAAAATCCCAGGTTTTTTCAACTGCGGCGGACAATCAGCCTTCTGTTGAAATTCATATTTTGCAAGGCGAAAGACCAATGGCAGGGGATAATAAAACTCTTGGAAGATTTATTTTAGATGGAATTCCACCAGCACCAAGAGGTTTACCGCAAATTGAAGTTTCGTTTGATATTGATGCTAATGGTATTTTAAATGTTAAGGCGCAAGATAAAGGCACTGGCAAAGAACAGAAAATCACTATTACCGCTTCAACTGGTTTAAATAAAGATGAAATTGAAAAAATGAAAAAAGACGCAGATGCTCACGCTGAAGAAGACAAGAAAAAGAAAGAACAGATTGAAATTAAAAATATGGCTGAAACTTTGTACTACACAACAGAAAAAGCTCTTAAAGATGCTGGAGATAAAGTGCCAGAAGCTGATAAAAAATCTATTAATGAAAAAATGGAAGCTCTTAAATCTGTAAAAGATTCTGATGATATTGATGCAATTAAAAAAGCAACTGAAGAATTAAGTACTGAAGCGCAAAAGATTGGGCAGGCAATTTATGCTTCGCAGCAAACTACTCAACAGAAACAAGAAGAAAAAAAAGACGATAAAAAGTCTGATGATAAAAAATCTGAAAAATCTGGTGATGACAAAAATCCGCCAGCTGACGGAGAGGAAGCGGAGTTTGAGGAGGTGAAGAAGTAAAATCTTTGTTCTGAACTTTTAGGGTTATTAGGAGTGTTACCTATGTATCTCATCTTGTTCAAAAATAAAACGTTAATAAATTAAATTAAAAACTTTATGAACAATCAAAATCAACAAAACAATCCAAATCCAAACCCTTCGGCAAGCTCAGGGCAAGCCAAACAAATGCAAATCAAAATTGACGATAACACTTTAAAAGGCGTTTACGCAAACGCAATGCAAGTTTTTCATTCAAAAGAAGAATTTGTATTAGACTTTATGAATCTTTCTCCGCATCAGGGCGTGGGAGTTGTGAGCTCTAAAATTATAATGTCACCTGGGCATTTAAAAAGAGTAATTTTTGCTTTGAAAGATAATTTATCTAAATATGAAAATCAGTTTGGCAAGATTGAAGAAGCTGACGCGCCAAATAATGAGTTAGGATTTAAGACAAAATAAAATGCCCAAAGATTATTATTCTACTCTTGGAGTAGATAAAAAAGCAAGTCAGGAAGAGATCAAGAAAGCTTTTCGGAAGAGAGCTCATGAGTATCACCCAGATAAAAGCAGTGGCGATGAAGCAAAGTTTAAAGAAATTAATGAAGCTTATCAAACTCTTGGCAATAAAGAAAAACGGAGCCAATATGATCAATTTGGCGCGACTTTTGATTCATCAGGAATGGGCGGAAACAGAGGTGGGTTTGGTGGTGGCCAGGGTTTCAACTGGCAGGATTTTGCGCGACAATACAGTGGACAACAAACTGGTGGATTTAGAACAAATATAAATTTTGATGATTTTGATTTAGGCGATATTGTTGGCGATGTTTTTGGATTTGGAAGTAGTCGTTCGCGTGGTCGCAGTAGAAATTACGCGCAAGCTGGCGAAGACATACAAATTCAAATGACAATAGATTTTAATGAAGCAGTTTTTGGAGCGGAAAAGATTATTATTTTAGATAAACAAGATGTTTGCGATAAATGCGCAGGTAAAGGATATGAAGCTAAAACTAAAATAATTACTTGTCCGCAATGTAATGGATCTGGACAAATTCAACAAACTCAAAGAACAATCTTTGGAGCATTTTCAACAGCAACAATTTGTCCAACTTGTAAAGGTGAAGGAAAAAAGCCAGAAAGTTTTTGTTCAAAATGCCGTGGTCAAGGTAGAATTAAAACCAGAAAAGAATTAAAAATTTCTATTCCTGCTGGTATAAATATAGGCGAAACAATTAAAATTTCTAAACAAGGCAATTCAGGTTCCAAAGGAGGTCAAGCAGGGGATTTATATATTTCATTTAATATCCAATCAAATAAAGAATTTGTCAGAGAAGAATATAATATTTTATCAAAAGCAGAAATAAATATTTCCCAAGCCGCTCTTGGTGATAAAATTGAAATTAATACTTTAGACGGTCTTGTTAATTTAAAAATTCCAGCTGGAACTCAATCTGGCAAAATATTTCTTTTAAAAAACAAAGGCGTGCCAATTTTAAATTCTTATGGACGTAGAGGCGACCAGCAAGTTGAAGTCACAGTCAAAATTCCAACACGGCTTTCAAGAAAACAGAAAAAGTTGTTAGAGGAATTAAAAGATGAAATGTGATATAATATATTTGTATGCTAGAGTCAAAAATTTCATTCCCAAACATTGCAGGAATAACAAATTCAATGAATTGGTCATTAAATGGTTATGATTTATATATCTTGCTATTTTTTGCAACAGTAGTTTTGTTGTGTTTCTTTTTCTTGCGTCATAAAGTTTTTGTTTTATTGTTTGGTATTTATATTAGTTATTTAATAATTTTATTTTTCCCATTTAATTTATGGTTTAAAAATTCAAGTTTAGAATTAACTGATAAAATAAAAGTATGGGGCTTTGTTGGATTAATTATAATTTTAACTTTTATTTTTTCTAGATGTTATATATTTGTCAGACAAAGCGGGGGAATTATAAAAGTTTCTATTCGTTCTTTATTTTATGGAGTTTTAAACGCAGGGTTATTTCTAAGCCTGCTTATATTACTACTGCCTTTAAATTGGTTATCAAAATTTTCTGGAACCAGTTTAAATATTTTATCATCAGATATTGGTAGATTTGTTTGGATTATTTTACCGATAGTTTTAATTTTATTTTTAAATAAAAAAAGAAAAGGTCCAGGCAGACCAAGTTTTTATTAAATTAAAGTCATCCTGAGCCCCGCCGTTCGCGAACAGCGGGGAAGGATCTGTTTGGTTTTTATATTATAACGTCTCTAAATCTTCAAGAGTCTTAACTTTAATAATCTTTTGTCTTATTTCTGAGGCATTTTTTTGTCCTTTAAAATAGTGAAGTAAATGTTTTCGTAAAGGAATTAAATTTTTATTATATTTTAGAAAATATTTAGCATGTTGAAGTATTGTTTTTTTTATTAACCCCCTCTTAATCTCCCCCTTGAAAAGGGGGAGAGATTTGATTTTGTCAAAAATAAATGGATTGCCCCAAGCGCCACGGGCAATTCCAATTCCATCTGCATTGGTTTTTTCTAAAATTTCTTTGGCTTGTTCAGGAGTATGAATTCCACCATTAGCTAAAACAGGAATATTTGGCAATAATTGTTTTACTTTTTTTATAACTTCAAAATCAATTTTTCCAGCAAAACCTTGTTTTAAACTGCGACCGTGGATCATCACTGCGGAAATATTTAAATCTTTTATATATTCTATAAATTCAATTGCAGAAGTATTTTTAACTTGCGAACGGATTTTAATTGAAACCGGGAGTTTTGTATTTTGCAAAACAGTTTGGATAATTTCGCGCGCAAGTTTTTTATTATCCATTAAAATTGCGCCAGAACCTGTTTTTGTAACTTTATACGCTGGACAGCCAAGATTAATGTCAATACCCTCGAGTGAAGAGATGTCATCCCGAGCAAAGCGATGGGATCCCGTAGAATTATCACTGGCGTGAATAACTTCTAAAGCTTTTTTAAAACTTTCTGGCTTACTTCCAAATAATTGCAAAATCACATTTTTTTCTTTTGGTAAAAATTCCAGCATCTGTAAAGTTTTTTTGTTTTTTCGCCAAAGCGCTTCAACAGAAGTCATTTCTGTATAAACAATATCTGCGTTATTTTCCAAACAAATCAACCTAAAAGAAGAATCTGTGTATCCTGCCATTGGGGCTAAAGCCAGAATTGGTTTTTTAATGTTTGACCAAATGTTTTTCATTTATTTTAATAATGTCAATTATTTGACTTTTTAGTTTATATAATCTAATCTTAAATTAAACTAGAAAAAATAACAATTAAAAATTGGGAGGGAAAATGAAAAAATATCTGATTATAAGAGGAAATAAAATTGTTTTAAAAAGATTAATTCTTTTAGCAGTATTTATTGTGGGACTAATTTTGATAGTATTTTTATCAATTTGTCCACCAATTCACCCCTAAATTAGGAGGGAATAAAATTGAAAAGAAAAAAATTAACACAAAAAGAAATTGATGAAAAAAATGCTGGATTAAGTGGAGCAGAAAAAGGGTTTGTTGTTTTGCCTGAAGATGTTGAGCAACAAATTAGACAAATAAGAAAAAAATTAAAAAAGGAATATGGTAGTATTGTTAATTCTTGGTCAGAGGATGAAGTTTTAGCTTACGGTTGTGGTTTCCCTGATGAAACTATTTTTTCTTAACCACACTTTCGTCGTTTAAATCTTCAACAACAAACCCCGAAGATTCAATCTTCTCATGCAGTTCATCTGCGAGCCCGCAGTCTTTATTAGAGCGGGCTTTTTTTTAATTTGTATTTGACAAACAATTACTTTATGTGCGAGTGAAATTAAGTGTGCTATAATTAAACTATGAACAAAAAAATAATTTTTATTATTGCGATAATATATATATTTTTACTGCCAATTGCGGCTCAAGCCAATGTTGTTTATTTAGAATGTTATAAAAAAGGTAATTGTGGAATATGCGATGTTTTGGAATTAATGAGTAAAATAGCCAAATTTATTTTAACTTTATCCGCTTCTTTGGCTTTATTATTTTTTGTAATTGGCGGATTAATGTGGATTATCAGCCAGGGCAATCCTGAAAAAATTCAGGCTGGCAAAAAAATATTTCTTGGTTCAATTCTTGGTTTGGGTATTGTTTATTTTGCTTGGGTAGGCGTGAATTTTATTTTATATAATTTTTCTGGCAGTCAGCAAAATGGAGAAAACATAGCTCGTATTTTTAATAGACCATGGAATGAAATTAAGTGCATTAAAACTCCGGATGAATATACGCAACAACAAGAGCCAGAGCAGGTTTTGCCGACTTCCCCGCCTAAGAGTTGCGGAGCAGATATAGGAATTTCTTGCAATGGTAGTTGTGTTAATTTCGCTACTAGCGGAATAAACCCCAGCCAATGTTCTGACGCTTCGCTTGATTTGGTTAATTTGTTGAAATGCATTGACTATCAATTAAATGTAAATTCCACGCGTTATGGGTCTTTTAAAAAGAGCGACATTGTCATTACTTCAATTAGCGATGATAACGGGCTTGCGCGTTGCCGAGATAATTATATTCAACCGCCATGTTTTCATAAAAATAATTCATGTCATTATGGCGGCGGAACAAAAAAAGATGGCTCTTACGCCGTTGATATACGAAGTCGTGGTATTGATGTTAATAAACAAATTTGGCTTAATATGCTAGTTAATGAGTGCAATGCTAATTTTATTGATGAAACTTATGTTACAACAGCTCCGCATTTTCATATTAGCGCTGGCGAGTGCAGCGGCAGGTAATTTTACAGCCATCTCTTCTTTTTAAAATAAAACAACATACCAATTGCGCCTACAAGCATAATTGCTGTCACAAACCAAAAATCATAAGCTGAATTCACAAATGGCATTGAATTCATTGTGTTCATACCAAAGATAGCAGCCATTAAAGTTAAGGGGAAAACAATGACTGAAAAAATTGTCAAAGTTTTAATGATTTCATTTAAGCGATGAGATAGCAAAGACTCGTGTGTTTCGTGCAGAGCATTGATTGTTTCTTTGTAATTTTCTAAAAACTCCCAAATATCTTTAGTATGGCTAACCAAATGCTCTAGATAAATATTTAAATGTGAAACAGGAAAAATAGTTTCAGAATTTTTAATTAATTTAGTAATAATGCTTTTGTGCGCCTGCATAATTTTTCTAAAGTTCACAATGTTTTTTTTAATGCGCATAATTTCGCGAATCACATCTAATTTATTTTTTTTAATTTCTAAAATTTTTGTTTCAATATTATCTACATCTTGATTAATATGATTTAACATTGGGAAACAATAGTGCAGTAGGCGGTTTAAAATTTCATATAATAAACGCGAGTCATTTGCCATAAATTCTTTGCGCGCGTTTTCAGTGGTTTGGCATTCTTGTTGCAAATCTAAAATTGGTTGTAAATGATTGTTGTGCACTAAAACGATTTCGTTGCGCGTGATAAAAAAATCAATTTCTGATGATTTGATTTCTTGAGTTGTGTGGTCATAATATGGGAACATCAAAATCATAAATAGATAATTTGATTGGACATTAAGTTTAGGCCGCTGGTTAGGCGGCAGACAATCATTTAAATCTTGCTCATCAAAATCAAAATTATCTTTAATCCAAACAATTTGTTTTTTGGTCGGTTTGTCAATAATATGCCAAGTTAATGGCGCGTGTGAATTTTTGATGGTTAGAGTATGGTTCATAATATAAATTATATCATAAATTTTTTAAATGTGCTAAAATTAAGCTGTGGAAAATCCAAACAGTTTAGAAAAAAAATCTGCGGAAACTTTAAAACCGGAATTTGCTTCGGCAGATTTTGAAATGGCTGAAAAAAGTTCTGAAATTCAAGAAATTGAAACAGTTAACCCCGATGGCTCGGGAGAAAAAACTTTAAGAGATGATTTGTCGCAAATTAGTGATTCAGCCACAGTAGGCGCGCCCGGTATTGATATTAAAGATTCGCCTTTACATCAAAGTGTAGAAGCAATTTTAGAAGCAGATTTGGAAGATTTATATTTTGAAATGAATGAACAGGAGCAGAAATTATTTAAAGAAACAGGTGAACAAATAACAAGACAAATTATAAATTTAATTCAATCAGCAAAAGCTAGTTTTAATAAGATTTTTAAATTAATCAGAAATTGGTTAAAAATAATTCCTGGTGTGAATAAGTTTTTTATTGAGCAAGAAGCAAAGATAAAGGCGGATAAAGTTATTAATTTGTCATCCTGATTTATGCCTTATCACATTGAAGAACCAAGTTTTTTAGAATCACTATTTTCAAATCCAATTATTGTGGTTGGAATGTTTTTGTTGCTGATAATTATCGCGATTTTTGTTGCGTTGAATATTTGGAAATATTTTGCGCGAAAAGGATTTAATTTGCCTTTAGAATTTAGAAAAGTAATTTTAATGGTTTCAGTGCCTAAAGAATCAGTAGGCGGGAAAACAGATAGTGAAGATGGCAGTAACGCAAGCAAGATTCAAGAACAAATTTCTTGGGCAGAGAATTTGTGGGCAAGTTTGGGTGGATTAAAAGCTCAAAAGGGTTTTAAAGCTTGGCTTTATGGAAGATTTGATGAATTGTCATTGGAAATTGTGGCTCAGAATAAAATGATATATTTTTATGTAGTTGTTCCGCAATATTTACAACAATTTATTGAACAGCAAATTCAAGCTCAATATCCGCATTCACAAATTGAACAAGTAGAAGATTACAATATTTTTGTTCCGCATGGAAAAACAAGCGTTGCTTATTTAAAACTTGTTAAATCAGATGTTTTTCCTTTTAAAACTTTTCGTAAAATGGAGGCAGATCCTTTAAGCGCTTTAACTAATTCTTTATCAAAATTAGGAGAAGGTGAAGGGGCGGTTATTCAACTAATTATTAGACCAGCAAATAAAAATTGGAGTAACAAAGCAAGAAAAGTTGTTGAGCAAGTAATGTCTGGCAAAAAAATGAGTGAGGCAGTTGGCGGGTCAGGTGACAAAGCTTGGTATGACAAAGTCGCAAAAGGAGCAATAAAAAGCGTTGGTGGCGTTGCATCAGCTTTAAAAACAGAAGATAATGAAAAACCAGATTTGCCAAATCAACAACAACTTTCAGCAATGGATCAGGAAGTCCTAAAATCAATTGAAGAAAAAGCCTCAAAAGCAGTTGTTGAAGTTAATTTGCGTGTTGTAGTTTCTTCTTCAAATGAAATTTTAGTTAAAACAAATTTAGACAATATTTTAAATTCTTTTTCACAATATAATATTTATGAATATGGTAACAGTTTTAAAGCAGTTAAAATGGCGGACAATTCTAAAATGATGAACGCATTTATTCATCGTATTTGTTTGAAAGGAACAAGTTGTGTTTTAAATACTGAAGAATTGGCTTCGCTTTTTCATTTTCCTTTGCCAAGCTGTTCAACGCCAAATATTCATTGGCTTGGGGCGCGCAAAGCTCCAGCGCCGGTTAATACGCCGGAACAAGGTTTGATTTTAGGCGAGAATATTTATCGCGGAAAAGAAACAATTGTTAGAATTAAAAAAGAAGACAGACGCAGGCATATTTATATTATTGGAATGACAGGAACTGGAAAATCAAAATTAATGGTTAATATGATAATGCAGGATATTCAAAATGGAGAAGGCGTTTGCTATATTGACCCTCATGGCGAAGAAGTTGAAGATATTGCTTCAGCAATTCCGAAACACAGAATAAAAGATGTAATTTATTTTGACCCAGCAGATACAGAAAGACCTGTTGGTTTAAATATGCTAGAAGCCAAAACAAATGAACAAAAAGATTTTGCTACGCAAGAAATGATACAGATTTTTTATAAATTAGTAACTGATCCCGCAATGCTTGGTCCAATGTTTGAACATTATATGCGCAACGCAATGTTGTTATTAATGGCTGACAAAGAAAATCCAAGTACAATTGTGGAAATTCCGCGCGTTTTTGTAGATGAAGAATTTCGTAAAGTTAAATTAGATAAATGTGATGATATTTTAGTTAAGGCATTTTGGGAAAAAGAATATACTGCTTCCCAGCGTGGATCAACTGGCGCTGATATGCTATCTTATGTTATTTCTAAAGTTGGAAGATTTATTGAAAATGAAATGATGCGTAATATTATTGGTCAGCCACATTCTGGTTTTGATATCCGTAAAATAATGGATGAGAAAAAAATCTTGTTAGTTAATTTATCTAAGGGCAAAGTTGGCGAAGTAAATAGTAATTTGCTTGGACTTATTCTTGTTTCAAAACTTCAAATTGCGGCAATGGGGCGCGCTGATATTCCACAAGAGCAACGCAATGATTTTTATTTATACATTGATGAATTTCAAAATTATGTTACAGATTCAATTGCTGTGATTTTAGCAGAAGCTAGAAAATACAGATTAAATTTAAATATGGCTCATCAATACATTAGTCAGTTGGTTAAGAATAATGATGCGTCAGTGCGCGAAGCTGTGTTTGGCAATGCTGGCACAATGATTTCTTTTCGTGTGGGAGTGGAAGATACTGAAACTTTGGCCAAACAATTTGCGCCGGTTTTTAATGAATTTGATTTAATGAATATTGAAAAGTATAATGCTTATGTGCGGCTATTGGTTGATAATGAAGCTGTGCGTCCATTTAATATGCGCGCTTTTCCGCCAGTTAAAGGCAGTTTAGAAATAGCTGAAGTTGTCAGAGATTATTCAAGTCAAACATACGGCAGACCTAAAGATGTTGTAGAGCAAGAAATTTTAGAGCGTTCCAAATTAGGTCAGCAAGAAGAAGTAGAAACTAAAGATAAGATGGATATGAGGTAAAATTATAATATGACATCAAAAGAAATACGTAGAAAATACATAGATTTTTTTGTAAAAAAAGGGCATATAGAAATACCTAGCGCTTCTTTAGTTCCTGAAAATGACGCTTCAACTCTTTTTATTTCCGCAGGGGTGCAGCCTTTGTTGCCTTTTTTGTTGGGCGAAAAACATCCGAGTGGAGATAAATTAGTTAATTCACAAAAATGTATTCGCACAGGCGATATTGATGAGGTGGGAGATAAAACACATCATACTTTTTTTGAACATATTGGTCATTGGTCTTTAGGGGATTATTGGAAGAAAGAAGCCATTGAGATGAGCTGGGAGTTTTTTACTCAAGAGTTAGGGCTTGAAAAAGAGCGTTTGGCTTTTTCTGTTTTTGGTGGCAACAAAAATGCTTTTCGTGATGATGAAACTGCTGATATTTGGAAATCGCTTGGTGTACCTGAAGAGAGAATAGCATTTCTAGATGATAATTGGTGGGAACCAGATGGAGATAGTGGACCATGCGGTCCAGATACAGAAATGTTTTATTGGACAGATCCCAAGTACCCGGGAAATCCCGCGCCTGAAAAATTTGATCCACAGGATTCTAGGTGGGTTGAAATTGGTAATGATGTTTTAATGCAGTACGAGAAAGTTGAAGAAGGTAAATATATCCCAGCGCGACAGAAAAATATTGATAACGGGACTGGTTTTGAAAGGGTTGTAGCTGTTGCGAATAATTTAGATGATAATTATTTAACTGATTTGTTTTTGCCTATTATAAATAAAATAGAAGAATTATCTAATAAAAAATATTCAGATAATTTAGAACAAACCAAATCAATGCGTATTATTGCTGACCATTTGCGCGCTGCTACTTTTATTATGGCAGATGACGCAAAAATTACTCCATCAAATGTAGAGCGTGGATATGTGGCGCGTAAATTAATTCGTAGAGCAATTCGTCATGGCAGAATGTTGGGCATTCAAGAAAATTTTATAGATAAAATAGGTGGGGTTGTTATAAGTTTGACGCAAGATATTTATCCAGAATTAGAAAAAAATAAAAGTTTTATTTTAGATAATTTAAAATTAGAAGAAGAAAAATTTACTAAAACTTTACAGCAAGGATTATCCGCCTTTGCCAAGGCTACGGCGGACAAGAAAGAATTTATTGATGGGAAAACTGCTTTTAATTTATTCCAAACTTATGGGTTTCCATTAGAACTCACACAAGAAATAGCAAGAGAAAAAAATTTAGAAGTTGATAAACAAGGATTTGAGGCAGAAATGAAAAAACATCAAGAGCTTTCACGCACAGCAGCTCAGGGTAAGTTTAAGGGTGGTTTAGCTAATCAATCTGAACAAACTGTTAAATACCATACAGCAGCTCATTTAATGTTAGCTGCTTTAAGGAAAGTACTTGGAGAATATGTAGAACAAAGAGGTTCAAATATAAATGAAGAAAGATTAAGATTTGATTTTTCGCATAATGAAAAAATGACAGATGAACAAAAAGTTGAAGTTGAAAAATTAGTTAATAATTGGATTGAACAAGATTTAGAAGTTATTTGCGAAGAAATGAGTTTAGATGAAGCAAAAAAACAGGGAGCAACAGGAGTTTTTGAAAATAAATATGGGGATAAAGTCAAAGTGTATTCAATCTGCGACATCAGTTGCGAGATTTGCGCAGGTCCACATGTAAAATCAACTGGCATGTTAGGTAAATTTAAAATTAAAAAAGAAATATCCTCTTCAGCAGGCGTGAGGAGGATAAAAGCGGTTTTAGAGTAATAATTTTATGCCATCATTTAATATTAAAACAATTAAACACAAAAATGGTTTTCAACAGCATGTTCAACCAAAAAAGAAATCTAGAATGGGTTTTAAAATTTTTTTGGCAATAATTTTGGTTGCTGTTTTTTATATTTTATTCACTTTTATTTTGCCCAGCGTAGATGTGATTGTCGCGCCAGTTACTCAAGATTCTGAAAAAGAATTTGAGATTCAATTAACTACAGATAAATCAAAAGCAGATTTTAATAGTAATATTTTTTTAGCTGAAGTTTTGGAAGAAAGTTTAAATGAAACAGAAACTTTTAAGGCAACAGGCGAAAAAAATATTGGCGATAAAGCCCAAGGTCGCGCTGTTTTTTATAATTCAACCGGCCGTTCACAGCCAGTTATGCCTAGTGTTGATTTAATTAATGACCAAGGTATAATTTTTGTAGTTAAAGAAAATATTACAATTCCTAGCGCTAAAGTTGATGATGACGGCAATGTTGTGCCTGGTGAAATTACAACAGGCATTGAAGCCAAAGAAGCTGGAGAAGAAGGCAATGTTGGACCTGGTAGAATAAACATTTCAGCTTTATTAATTGATAAACAAGAAAAAATTTTTGGTGATATTTTAGAACCAGTTAGCGGGGGTGATTCAAAAATTGTTAATGTTGTTTCTCAAGATGATATTGATAATGCTAAAGAGCAGTTGGCGCGTAAGCTTGAGCCAGAGCTTAAGGAAAAATTAGTCAAAAAGGCAAGTGAGAATTTTGTGGTTTCTGATAAATTAATTGTTTTTGATGATTCTGAAATTTCTAAACAGGACGAAGTTAATGCTGAAGTTAAAGAATTTACAATGAGTCTGAATCTAAAAGCGCAGGCAATGGTTTATGATAATAAATCTTTGCGTTTGTTTTTACGCAATAAATTTTTACAAGATTTGCCTTCTGGACAAACTATTGCTGAAACAGAGTTTGGAATTTTGGAAATTGAAGTGCAGGATAGGGATATGGGTTTGGGTTTAGCTAATTTAAAAATTAATGCAATTTTTCCTGTGGCTCAGCAGATTGATTTAGAAGATGTGCGCCAGAATATTTTGGGCAAGCGCGAACGCGAAGCGCGACGTTATATTTTGTCATTAGATAATGTTAAAGATGTTCGTTTTATTTTTTCACTTTCCTTAAGTGATAAAATACCAACAGATGAAAGTCGGGTTGATGTAAAACTTGGTGATGTTAAATGATATTTGACAAGATTTTGATAATTACTTATACTAAATCCATAGAAAAAATATTAAAAAACAAGTTTAAAATAATTTATAAAAGGAATAAAAATTCTGGTATGTTTTAGTGCACCCAGAATTTCGCGTATTTAATTAAATTTAATGTCACAAGAACAAAATTCAAATCAAAATTCAAATAATAAAAATGCAAATCAAGATTTTAGTAATTTTAAGGTAAACAAAAAAGGATTTATTGAAGTTAGCGGTGAAATTTTAGAAACCTTGCCAAGTATTACATTTCGTGTTAAATTAGAAAATGACCACGAAATTTTGGCGCGCCTATCAGGTAAAATGAGAATGCATCGTATTATGTTGTTACCTGGCGATAAAGTTAAAATTGAAATGAGCCCATATGATTTGGATAAAGGAAGGATAACCTATAGGTATTAATTAAAAACCATTATTTTTATGAAAGTTCGTTCATCAGTTAAAAAAATGTGTAAAGATTGTAAAGTCATCCGTCGTAAAGGGCGGGTTGTTGTTGTTTGTAAAAATCCACGCCACAAACAACGTCAAGGTTAAAAATATTTATGCCTAGAATTGCAGGAGCCAATTTACCAAATGAAAAAAGAGTTGAAATCGGGTTAACTTATATTTTTGGCATTGGAAGAAATTTGTCTAATAAAATTTTAAAAGAATTAAAAATTAATCCTGACACACGAGTTAAAGATTTAGCTGAAGCTGATGTTAATAAATTAAGACAAAAAATTGAAAAAGAATATATTGTTGAAGGAGATTTAAGGCGTGAACGTTTGTCAAATATTAAACGTTTAAAAGATATAAATAGTTATCGTGGCTCGCGCCATGCCAAAAATTTACCTGCTCGCGGCCAAAAAACGCGTAGCAACTCACGCACTTTGCGCGGCAATAAAAGAGTGGGTGTTGGTTCTGGTCGTAAATCAACGGCGCAAAAAACATAAAGACGCAGAAAATAAATTATGTCAACAGATAATAAACAAAGTTTAGAAGAAAAAGAAAAAAAATCTGAAGTAAAACAGGTTGAAGTTGAAGTTGATGAAAAAACAGAAGAAGCTGAATTGCAAACCGTTGTAGTCAAGGGTAAGAAAAAAAAGAAACCAGCGCCATTTTTAAGAGGTGGACGCGGTCAAGCGCATATTAAATCATCATACAACAATACAGTTGTTTCAATCACAGATTTGAATGGGGCAGTTTTAGCATGGGCAACTGCTGGTAAGTGTGGTTTTAAAGGTCCTAAAAAAGCTACACCTTATGCTGCTGGTGTGATTGTCAAATCATTAGCTAATAAAATTAAAGAATTGGATATTAAAGAAGTTGATGTGTTTGTTAAGGGTGTTGGCACTGGGCGTGAAGCCGCTATCCGCGCTTTAGGCGCAAGTGGTTTATCAGTCACTTCAATTAAAGATGTAACTCCAATCCCACATGGTGGGTGTCGTCCAAAAAAGAGGCGTAGAGTTTAATAATTTATGTCAAAATATTTAGGTCCTAAATGTAAAATATGTCGTCGGCTTGGCGTAAAACTGTGTTCTAAGGGTGAACGCGGTTCAGGCGCCAAGTGCGCTTTAGTTAAAAGAAATTATCCGCCTGGCGCGCATGGCCCCAAAGGCCATCCTCGTTTGACTGATTATGGAGTGCATTTAAAAGAAAAACAAAAAGTGCGCGCAATGTATTTTATTTTAGAAAGGCAGTTGAGAAAATATTTTAATTTAGCTACGCGCAGCCAATTTGATACAGGCACTAAATTAATAGAACTTTTGGAAAGACGTTTAGATAATGTGATTTATCGCCTTGGCTTAGCTATTTCGCGTCCGCAAGCGCGTCAAATGGTGAGCCACAGTTTGTTTTTAATCAATAATAAAAAAATAAATGTGCCGTCTTGCCAAATTAAATCTGGCGATGTCATCAGTTTTCGTAAAGAAAAAAGTTTAAACAGTGGCATCTTGGCTGAGAATTTAAAAAATATTAAAATTGATAATTTGCCTGGTTGGCTAGAATGGGATGCTAACGAAAATAAAGCTAAAATTGTTGAATTGCCTAAGGACAAGGATCTTGAAATAGGTATTGACACAAGGCTTGTTGTAGAATATTATTCTAAATAATTAAATTTATAAAAAATATGAACATTATCCCCACAGCTCACAAAAAAGAATTTATTTCTGACTCGCCGTATCAGGGCAAGTTTGTTATTGAACCGCTTTATCCTGGCTATGGTTTGACACTTGGCAATGCTTTGCGTAGAGTTTTGTTATCTTCATTAGAAGGCGTGGCAATCAGCTCCATTCGTGTTAAAGGAGCTGACCACGAATTTACTGCTTTGGAAGGCGTGCGAGAAGATTTAGTTGATATTATTTTAAATCTGAAACAGGCGCATTTTGATGTAACTGGCGAGTTTGAAGAACCAATTAAAATTGAGTTAAGCGCTAAAGGTGTTAAAGAAATTAAAGCAGGTGATTTTAAGAAAACTGCTGGAGTTAAAATTGCTAATCCGGATTTGGTGCTAGCTAATTTGACAGATGCTAAATCAAGTTTTGAATTAGAAGCATGGATTGAAAAAGGACGTGGTTATTTGCCAACTGAATCAATGGAAGATAAAGAAAGAGAAATCGGTGTGATTGCAATTGACGCAATGTTCACTCCGATTAAACGCGTGGCTATTGATACTGAAAATGTTCGTGTTGGAGATATGACTAATTGGGATAGATTAGTTTTGGACTTGGAAACTGATGGCACGATTTCTTGTGAAGATGCATTAAATAAGACAGTCAGTATTTTAGTTGAGCAGTTTCAGTTTTTGTTAGATAATAAAACAAGTAGAGAAGTCCCGATGCAAGATCGGGATCCCGATTCGCAAAGCGACATCGGGAAAAAACCTAAAAAAAGAGGTAGATTTAAAAAAGAAGAATAAATTTTATGCGACATCAAAGAACAAAACGTACTCTTGGTAGAAAAACTGGACCGCGTAAAGCATTATTAAAAAATTTGCTTCAGTCTTTGATTTTATATGAAAAAATAAAAACAACTGGAATTAAAGCCAAAGAAATTAAACCTTTGATGGAGAAAATGGTTACCTGTGCTAAAAATGACACTTTACATAATCGTCGTGAAATAATGAAGATTATCCCAACCAACAAAGCAGTTAGTAAATTATTTGAAGTGCTTGGGCGTAAATATAAAGAACGAAAGGGCGGGTATTTAAGAATTGTTAAATTAGGCGAAAGAAAAGGCGACGGGGCTAGTATGGCGCAAATTGAATTTGTATAAATATGACTAGAAAAATACATAAAATTGATGTTTCTGAAAAAGTGCTTGGTCGTATAGCAACCCAAGTTGCTTTGCTTTTGCGCGGTAAAAATAAACCAACTTTTACGCCTCATTTAGATGAAGGTGATGGGGTACTTATTAAAAATGTAGATAAAATGAAGTTTACAGGCAAGAAATTAACTGATAAAGTTTATAAACATCATACAGGATATATTGGTCATTTAAGAGAAACAAAATTATCTGAATTGTATGAAAAGAATCCTCAGAAAGTTTTTGAAAAGGCAGTATATAATATGTTGCCTAAAAACAAGTTAAGAAAAGAGATGATGAAACGTATTAAGTTCGAATAATATGCCTAGTAAAAATATTAAAGAAAATAAAAAAATAGTATCTAAAACTGTAAAAAAAGCAGATAAATTTATTCGTTCAGTTGGTCGTAGAAAAAGTTCAGCTGCCAGAGTTCGTTTGTATCCAAAAGGAAAAGGCAAGATTGAAATTAATAGCCGTGAATTAAAAGAATATTTCCCACACGCTTTATTAAATCAAAAAGTAACTGCTCCTTTAGTCGCAGTAGGCAAAGAAAAAGATTTTGATTTTACAATCAAAGTTGTAGGCGGCGGGTCAATGGGTCAAGCTGATGCTTGCGCGCACGGGATTGCTCGCGCTTTATTAAAATTTAATCAAGAAGATTATAAAATAATTTTGCGTAAAGCAGGATTTTTAACTCGCGACCCGCGTGAAAAAGAAAGAAAAAAGCCTGGTTTAAAGAAAGCCAGACGCGCGCCACAATGGTCAAAACGTTAAATATATAATATATTTTTAAAAATAAAAAACTGGCTTTAAACCAGTTTTTTGATTTCCTTACTAACAACCTCTCTATCATCCCAATCAATCATTTTTCCATTTGCTAAACACATTTTTTGCTCCGCGCCTTTGCCAGTGATTAAGATTAAGTCGTCTTTTTCTGCGATTTGTAATGCTTTTCTTATAGCTTCTCTTCTATCTAATATTTTATATAATTTATTTTCTAACACTAGTTCAGCTACTTGGTTAATAATTTCTTGCGGATTTTCATCGTACGGATCTTCATTAGTCACAATTACAACATCTGCGTTTTCAGAAGCTAATTTGCCTAAAATTGGTCTGCGTTCTTTATCCCTACCGCCGCCAGTTGATCCTAATACATGAATTATTTTATTATGCTCAATATCTTTTACGGTATCATATAATTTTTCAACAGCTTTTGGTTCAAAAGCGTAATCAATTAAAATTTTAATATCTAAATTATTTTTAATAAATTCTAATCTGCCAGGCAATGGCTTCAAGTTTTCAACTGCAAATTTAATCTTGTCTTCTGGTATGTTTAAAGTTTGCGCTATGGCTACGCCAGCTAGGACATTATAAATATTATACTTACCAAGCAAAGGAATTATGAATAATGAATTA
>CAYNCE010000006.1:0-14486 GCA_964395855.1 uncultured Gammaproteobacteria bacterium
ATAAAAAAATTGCTCAAGAAATTAAAAAAATTAAATAATTGTTTTATGTCAATACTATCTAAAATCTTTGGTGATGCAAATAAAAAAGTAATTGATAATTTGCAAAAAACAGTTGAAGAGATTAATGCTCTTGAATCAAAATTTGAGAAGTTTTCTGATACGCGATTAAAGGAACAAACTTCAAAATGGCAGAAAGAATTAGCTAACAAAGATTTTAACAAACAGCAAAAGATATTAAATAAAATTTTACCACAAGCATTTGCTGTGGTACGCGAAGTTGCTAAACGCGCTTTAAACCAACGGCATTATGATGTCCAGTGTATTGCTGGGATAGTTTTACATCAAGGAAACATCACAGAAATGAAAACAGGTGAAGGCAAGACTTTGGCTTCAACAACAGCTATTTATTTAAACGCTTTAACTGGACGCGGCGCGCATGTGATTACTGTTAATGATTATTTGTCTCGCCGTGATATGGTTTGGATGGGTAAGATTTATGATTTTCTTGGGTTAACAGTTGGATGTTTAAATCACGAAATAGCATATTTGTACAGTAATGATTTAGATGAATTTTTAAAACCAGTTGAAAGAAAGCAAGCTTATGCGGCAGATATTACTTATGGCACAAATAATGAATTTGGTTTTGATTATTTGCGTGATAATATGGCGCAAAGCTTGGAACAAAAAGTTCAGCGTGAGTCACATTACGCAATTGTGGATGAAGTTGATTCAATTTTAATTGATGAAGCTCGCACGCCATTAATAATTTCAGCTCCAGACTCCAGCCCAACTTCAAAATACAATGAGTTTTCGCATTTAGTATCGCGACTTAAAGAAAATGAACATTATAATATTGATGAAAAAATGCGCGCCGCAACTTTAACTGAAGAAGGCATACAAAAAATGGAAGAAATGCTGGGTGTGGAAAATATTTATACTGAACGCGGAATGCGTGAAGTGCATCATATTGAGCAAGCTTTAAAAGCAAAAGTTTTATTTAAAAAAGATAAAGATTATGTTGTGCGCGAGGGCGAAATTATTATTGTTGATGAATTTACCGGCAGATTAATGTTTGGTCGCCGTTATTCAGATGGTTTGCATCAGGCGATTGAAGCAAAAGAAAATGTTGAAGTTAAACAGGAATCAATTACAATGGCAACAGTAACATTTCAAAACTATTTTAGGATGTATAAAAAATTAGCTGGAATGACAGGCACAGCGGCAACTGAAGGTGAAGAATTTTCTAAAATATATAATCTAGATGTGATTATTATTCCAACTAATAAACCAGTGATTAGAAAAGACAAGAATGATGTAATTTTAAAAACTGAAAAAGAAAAATATAATGCTATTGTTGAAGAAATTAAATTACGCAATGAATTGGGTCAACCAGTTTTGGTGGGCACAATTTCAATTGAAAATAATGAACATTTGTCAAATTTATTACAGCGTGAAGGCGTTGAACATCAAGTTTTAAATGCGAAGCATCATGAAAAAGAAAGTGAAATTATTGCTCAAGCTGGCAGAAAAGGAGCAGTTACTATAGCGACAAATATGGCTGGTCGCGGTGTTGATATTGTTTTAGGCGGGAACCCAAGCGCTCAAGCTGAACAAAAAGAAGTAAAGGAAATAGGCGGTTTAATGGTTTTAGGCACAGAACGGCACGAATCACGGCGTATTGATAATCAGTTGCGCGGTCGCGCGGGTCGTCAAGGTGATCCAGGCAGTTCGCAATTTTTTGTATCAATGGAAGATGATTTAATGCGTATTTTTGGCGGTGAAAAAATGAAATCATTAATGACTACATTGGGTGTGCCAGATGGAATGCCAATTGAAAACAAAATGATTTCGCGTCAAATTGAAAATGCGCAAAGAAAAGTTGAAGGTAATAATTTTGATATCCGCAAGCATCTTGTGGAATATGATGATGTGATTAATTTACAGCGCGAAACGATTTATAGGAAGAGGAATAATATTTTGGAATCAAGAATTAAGAATTTAGAATTAAGAGAAAATATTTTAGAACATATTAAACAAGAAATTTCTGGAGTTGTTAAATTTCACACACAGTCAGAAGATGAAAGTTCTTGGAATTTGGAAGAAATTTATGAAGTAATGGGAACAATTTTTCCTGCGCCATTGGAAGTTAGGATAAAAATTGAAGAAATTAAAGAACAAAAAACACTTGAACACTTGAACACTAGAACACAGGATAAAATAATAGAATATCTGTATGGATTGTCTGTGGAGCAATATGAAAAATTAGAGGAAAGAATTAATAGTGATGAAAATCTTAAAGCGCAATTAAAATCAGATGAGCAAACGCCAATGAATGTGATTGAAAAAATGATTTTATTGCGTTCAATTGATACTTTGTGGGTTGAGCACATTGACGCAATTGATTCAATGCGACAAGGTATTGGTTTGCGTGGCTATGGACAAAAAGATCCTTTGGTTGAATACAAAAAAGAAGCGCATAAAATGTTTCAAGAATTATTAGCTAATATCCGCAAGCAGGTTGTTTATTCAATTTTTAAAGTCAGTTTATCTCCGCCTGTTTATCAAAGCCCAATTAACACTACCGCGAATAAACTTCCAGAGTTTCAAAAACAAGAAAAAGTTGGTCGCAATGACCAATGTCCTTGTGGTTCAGGGAAGAAATATAAGAAGTGCTGTGGAAAGTAAAAACATAAATTAAATATGCCTATTTAAATACCTATTTATTTTTCTCTGTCATCCCTGTCCCTATAGGGACAGGGATCCATGTAAATTTTTATAAACATATGCCAGACATAAAACAATTAACTGAAAAAATTATTAAATTTAGAGATGCGCGAGATTGGAAACAATTTCATAATCCTAAAGATATGGCAATGGATTTAAGTATAGAAGCCGCTGAAGTGTTAGAACTTTTTTTGTGGAAAGATAAACAGGAAATTGATGAGTATATTAAAAAAAATAAAGAAGAGATTAGTGATGAATTAGCAGATGTTTTTTATGCAATACTGCTTATCAGCCATGATTTAAAAATTAATATTGCTCAAGCGCTTGAAGGAAAGATTAAAAAAAATGATAAAAAGTATCCTGTTGAAAAAGCTAGGGGAGTTCATACTAAATATAATAAATTATAAAATGATAAAAGAAAGAAAAAATAAAGTTTTTAAAGAATAACCGTAAAAAAGTTATTTTAATCAAAGGTGGTTATATCCAACACGCACTAAAAGCAAATAGTGATTTAGTTATAAATGCTCAAGATATTAAAGAATATATAGCTTATGTAAAAGCAAAAATCTAGCCGGAAAAGCTAGATCTTGCGGATAGTATCCCCGCATCCGCGGGCAGGATAGTCTTGCGACTACAAAATTAGTATAGCAAAAGTTATCCACAATGTCAAATCAAGATCCATATTCCCCAAACCCCGTTCATAAGAGCAGGGTTTTTTGGTTTGACTTTTAGGGTTGAAAGTGGGAGAATAATAATATATGATGGAATTTAAAGATATTAAAACTGAAGACGATTTAAAGCAGTTAGTTATTAGAGACTGGGGCTATGAATCAACCGGTGATAGAAACACTGGCATTGTTTTGGATCAAGAGATACAAGATAAAATTTTGGACCAAAAAGTTATTGCACAATATAAAAATTTTCAAATTTGGTATTTTAAACTAGATGAGGCTCAAAGAACAAGCCATCAAAAAATTGATGGTTTTTTGCGTATTACGGAAAGAGAAATAATTGGCAAGGTTGATAAATTAAATCGCAATACCAAGTTATTTGTTTTTAGTTCTCAAAACGGCGACTACTGGCATTTTGTCAATGCTTTGCCAACTGTGCAAATTAATTTGCGCCGTTTTTCAATTGAACCTGATAATAGAAATAAATTAAGGACAACCTGCGAACAATTGAATAAAATTAAAATAGACAAAAATGATAATTTACAAGATATTATTGAGAAACATAAAAAAGCTTTTGATGTGGAAGAAGTAACCACTAAATTTTTTAGACAATTTGCCAATCATTTTAGTGAATTAATGGCATTGATTTCAAATATTAAAAAAGGTGTTGACCAAAAAGAAATTAGTGATACTTCACAGGTAATTTTAAATCGCCTTATCTTTTTAAAGTTTATTGAAAAGAAAGGTTGGCTTAATGGGGATGTTGATTATCTTTATAATAAATTTCAAAATTACTATGACGACAAATCATTATATTGGAATGAAATAATTCGTCCTTTGTTTGATTTACTTTCAACTCCACATAAAAATCCAGATAAGAAATTGGGCAATATCCCTTTTTTAAATGGCGGTCTCTTCGGGCATGAACCAAAAGATTTATGGACTTTGACCATACCAAATGATTATTTTGAATCCATATTTGAAAATATATTTAATCGGTTTAATTTTACTATTGAAGAATCATCACCTTCTTCTGTGGAAGTAGCAGTTGATCCAGAAATGCTTGGTAGAATTTTTGAAGCTTTAATTCTAACCTTGGAAAAATCAAGTGATATTGAAAAAGATTTAAGACGAGCTACTGGCAGTTATTATACTCCGAGAATTGTTGTTTTTCATATGTGTCGTTCAGCCATTGCTAAAAGTTTAAGTCAAAAAACAGATTTATCAGAACTAAAAATAAAACAGTTAATTGATGTTGTTATTGACGATATTCCAGATGAAAAACAAGTTAAAGATTGCTCATTTTCTAAAGTTGAAGCTAAAGCATTACGGGATTCAGTTGAGAAAATTAGTATTTGTGACCCGGCTGTTGGCTCTGGCGCATTTTTACTCATTAGTTTGCAAATTTTAGTTGGATTGCAAAGATATTTAAGTTTATTTATAACTGGCTCATCTAAAAATGATTATAATTTAAAAGAAGAAGTAATTTCGCATAATTTAATTGGTATTGATATTCTTAAGCAATCGGTTCATATTTGTGAATTGCGTTTATGGCTTTCTTTAGCAGTTGATTATGAAGATAAAGATATTGAAAAATTGCCGACTTTACCAAACTTAACCTATAAAATTTTTAGAGGTGACAGTATTGTTGATTATTTGCAAGGATACAGTTTTGATTATTTAGAGGCATTAAGAACAGAAGTAATTAAACCAGACCCAAGAACCATTCAAGATTTAAATTCTTTAAAACAATTGAAAGATAAATATTTTGGTGAAAATAATGAGGAAGAAAAAAATAAAGCCTGGGAAAAAATTGAAAGAAAAAAATTAGAAATTATTATTAATATTTTAGAAACTGAAAGTCAGGAGACTGACAAAACACAAGAATCTTTACCATGTTTTAAAACAAGCCGGCAAGTTAAATTGTCTTTGGAAAAAGAATTTAAAAAAGATAGAAAGGAGTTATTAAATAGATTAAAGCTAATATTAAAAAATAAGAAATTTCTAGATACAAGTGATAGACTAAATTTTGTTTGGAAAATTGATTTAGTAGAATATTTTACTGATCACGGCAATGAGGGTTTTGATATTGTGATTGGTAACCCTCCTTATGGTTTAAAAAATGAATCAATGGTTATGGGAAAGGAAAGGTATGGTTTAGGCAATAAGGATTCTTTTGGTGTATTTATAGCAATGGCAATAAAAGATTTATTAAAACAAGATGGAATATTAAGTTTTATTACTTCTGATACTTGGCAGACAATAAAGACACATAAACCATTAAGACGTTTTGTTTTAGATAATGCTAAAATACATGAATTATTAATGATGCCAGCTTGGGTTTTTGGAGCTACAGTTAATACCAGCGTATTAATTTTAAGTAAAAATACAGGCAAAAAAGAATTTGGCAACAAAATTTCTGGTGGAGAAGAAAGAGATAAAAATAAATTATTGGTGTGTGATTTTACACGAGCTGAAAAGAAAACATCAGAACTTGATGAATATTTATATTCTTTGGATAAGCCCAAATTTTATAGCAATGATAAAGTGGCTTTTTATGAATACGAACAAGGATTAATAGAAACAAATTCAAATATTCCATTTTTTATCGGCTCACCGAAATTATTTCAGCTAATGAATGACACGACTTGTCAAAAGATTGAGAAAGAAATTGGAAAGAAAGAAAAAAAGGAAATACAAGTTAGACAAATTAAAACTAACGGTAATATAGTAGAGCTTGTAAGATTTGGTGATATTTCAGTTTCATATGGTGGAATTAAAGCATATGAAGGCATTTATGATAATTATATTAGGACCAGCGAAGGTGGTAGATATTTAAAAATAGAGTATAGTTTAGTTAAAGAAACACTTACAGAAAATGAGCAATTGACTGGCATAGAGGACGATGAACAAAAAAAATATATTTCAATGATGAAATTTGGTGAGCATATTATTGATGATGTTTTATTAAATTATAATGATTTTACGTCTTTTTATTTGCCTTGGAATAAATCTCTTATAAAGAAGTTGGAGGGGATGAATTCACTTAGAAATAGAAATAAATATTTTGGAGAAGGATTGTTTTTTTCTGTAGCCGGGGCATACGCACCTTGTTTCAGATATGCAAAATACCAACTGTTTGATATAAATTCTCATCTAGTTAATTTTTTTGATAATTTTGACCCATTTTTTGTGTTGGGCATATTAAGCTCTAAATTAAATAAATTTTTACTAAAAACTTTCATTAATCATTCTGCTGGCACAAATACGGATGATGTGGATGAAATATTATTTATATTAAAATTTAATAATAACGAGATACAAAAATTAGTTGATCAAATTATTAATAAACAAAAACAAAATCCTCGCTACGATTATATGAGCAATGAGCAGAAAGAAATAGACAAACTGGTTTATGAGATGTATGGTTTAAATAAAGATGATATTCAAGAAGTAGAATGTTGGTATGCGAGAAGATATCCAAAATTAGCCAGGTTTTGTGATATTATTTGACTTTTTATCTTTAATTCGGTAATATGACAATATGGTCAAGTTAGTGAATCAAACCATTTTTGCCTCTAAAATAAAGGGCAAAAACATATCTATTTTTTCGCCTAACCAAATAATAGGGCTTTTTGGGCTGTCTAAAACAACAACTGACAAGCTTTTGCATCGCTATACCAAAAGCGGATTTATTATCCGCTTAAAACGCGGTCTTTACGCCTTTCCAGACGCCCTGCCGCCAGACCTCTATATCGCCAACAAGCTTTATAGTCCATCATACATCTCGCTTGAATTTGCTCTGGCATATCACGGTGTCATTCCTGAAATTGTTTATGAAATTACTTCAGTTACCACTAAAGCTACGCGCCGGTTTGAGGTTAAAACATTAGGCAAGGTTTTTTCCTATCGAAAAATAAAAAAAAATGCTTATACCGGCTATAATCTGCAAAAATTGCAAGGTATAAATTTTAATATCGCAGATGCTGAGAAGTCGTTTGTGGACGCAAACTATTTGCGACTTCTGTCAAAACAAAAACCAATTTCTCGTTTTCGCAAAGAAAAAATCAACCAAGCAAAAGCTATGCAGTATGCCGAACTTTTCGGCAATCAAAAACTTATCAGTATTATTAAAACAACACTCAAATGATTTCTAAAGAAACAATCATTGCGCTCGCGCGCCACTACCAGACCAGTGAATTTCCAAATATCGTGCGGGAATATTTTCAGCATATTTTTTTGACAGAATTGTATCGCTTGCCCGATTCCGAGAAAATGCTTTTCAAGGGCGGCACAGCCTTGAGAATTGTGTACGGCAGTCCTCGTTTTTCAGAAGATTTAGATTTTTCTCTTTTTGGAATTGAGCGGAGATTAGTGAAAAAATTTATTGAAGATATTTTTGTTAAAGTTTTAGCTGAAACGGAGAAGTCAGGTATTCATATTGAAATTGATGATAAATCAGATGAAACTTCGGGTGGCTATTTCGGAGCGGCAACTTTTCGCGGTGGTGACTATCAATCGGTCAGCGTTGAAATAAATATTTCCACAAGAAACGGAAGAAAAGTTTCCGGCGAGACGGATAGTATTGTTAATGATTTCGTTCCGGCTTACACGATTTTGCATCTACCACAAGAAGAGTTGGTCGAAGAAAAGATATTTGGCGCATTGCTTGAGCGAAAAAAACCGCGCGATTTTTACGATTTATATTTTATTATGCGGAAGGGAATGCTTTCTCTTGGACAGAAGCAACAAATTGCGAAAGAGCAAGAATGTATTATCGCGGAAGCAAAAAAAGTTAACTTTCAAAACGAGCTTGGAATGCTTTTACCAATAGGTCAACAAGCCATTATCCGAGATTTTGCGACCATGCTGGATCGTGAATTTAGCCGTCAATTAGCACCGCTCTAAATTTCCAACGGTTTATGCCAAAAAATATTATCACAACTCCAGAACAAAAATTTTCAATGGAGTTAAAAAAAGAATTAAAAGATGCTAAGAAAGCAAAATTTGCTGTTGGTTGGTTTTTTATTTCCGGTTTTAAAGAATTAAAAGACGAGTTGGATAAACTAGAAAACTTGGAATTATTAATCAGCCCGACTACTAATAAACATACTGCGGAAACAATGCTGGTAGCGGAAAAATTTGATGAAGAAGTTATTGATAAACTAAAAGAAATTGCCGAATATAAAACATCAGCGCAGAAACAAGAGATATTAGAAAAAGAAGCGGAAGCTTTTTTAGAACGGACTGGGAAAATTAAGCCAAGTAAGGAAAGCAAAGAATTTTTAGTATGGTTAGCCAGTAAATTGAATGAGAAGAAAATTAAGATTAGAATTTATACAAAAGAAACAATGCATGCCAAAATGTATTTAATAGAGAAAAAAGATAAAAGCAGAGTGGCTTTTATGGGCTCTAGTAATATTTCTATTAGTGGTTTTAATTTAAATACTGAATTAAATATTCGGATTATTGATGAAAAGCAAATTAAAAAGTTGAGTAAATGGTTTAAAGAAAAGTGGGATAAGTCTAAAGATTGTGACTTTACTGTTTTAGCTGGAAAAAAAATAGAAGATTCCTGGGCTATAAATAATGATGTAACTCCATTTAGAATTTATTTAAGAATTTTGCATGATATTTTTTCTTTAGAGCAAGAGAATGAAGAACAATTATTAAAATTAAGTGATGATGCGCCTGAATTATACAATTTTCAAAAAGATGCTGTTATTGATGTTTATAGAAGATTAAATAAATATGGGGGAATATTTTTAGCTGATGTGCCAGGACTTGGAAAAACATATATGGGGTCGGCTTTATTGGCGCATTTACAAGAAGATGGAGAGAAGGCGGTGGTTATTTGTCCGCCCAAATTAGAAGAGCATTGGAAAGATGTATTAGATGATTTTAATGTGAATGCCCGAGTAATATCGCGAGGAAAACTTTCAGATATAATTAATAATGATAGATTAATGCAAAGAGATATTATTTTAATAGACGAAGCGCATCATTTTCGTAATCCTGAAACAAATGGTTATAAAGATCTGGAATTAATTTGTGAAAATAAAAAAGTTATTTTAGTGGGCGCAACTCCTCAAAATTTAAGTTTAAACGATATCTATCATCAGATGAAATTATTTCATCCGCGAGAGATTTGCGAACAAATTAAAATTGACCCGCCAATTTTAAAAGATTTTTTTGAGGAAGCAATGAAAGAAAGAGAAAAATTAGATAAAGAAGGAAAAATTAATGTTACAGATTGTTCGGAAAATCTATTTCAACAAATTTTAGTTCGCAGAACTAGAAAAAATATTATAGATGAATATGGCAAAGAAAATTTACCTCCTTTTCCTGACAGAATGGGACCTTACAGGATAGATTATAATATTGACGAAGTTTATCCAGGAGGAGTATATAGTCAATTAAATAATAAAATTGATCAATTAAAATTTGCCCGATATGATATTGGCAGTTTTATTGAACCTGATCAATTCACAGATGATGAAAAGCAAAGATTAAGAATAGCTGGTAGAAATTTAAAAAGTATCATGCATATGATTTTATTTAAGATATTAGAGAGTAGTGTGGTAGCTTTTAGGGAATCAACTAATTTAATCTATAGATCACATCAGTTATTTTTGAGGGGTTTGGATGAAGGCAAGGTTTTAGCTGGTGAAGCGGCAGATAAGGCGTATAAAGATTTAAAAAATGACATTGAAATTGAAGAAATAGATATTCCCACTGATTCTTATGATGGAAAAAGATTTAAGAAAGATGAATTAAGGCAAGTTATTGAAAAAGATATGGAGATATTTAAAGAAATGCATGAAATGGTAAAAGATATAAAACCTAGCGAAGATGATAAATTGCAGACATTAATAAAGAGAATTAAGGGTGAGTATAAAAAAGATAATTGGGATAAAGAAGGGAAAGAGAAATTATCAGATAAGAAAATTTTAATTTTTACCCAATATGCAACCACCGCTAAATATTTAGGGGAGGAATTAAAAAAACATTTTTCTAATGTTGATTATGTTTCCGGCGCAACAGGCAAAATTTTAACTAGGGCAGCATTATTTTCGCCAAATTTTAATAAAAGGACCATCAAAAGAAGAGGCATAAAAGTTACCAACACAAGTGAAATAAATATTTTAGTTAGCACAGAATTAATGAGTGAAGGTATGAATTTACAGGACGGTCAAGTAGTAATTAATTATGAATTGCATTGGAATCCTGTACGTATTATTCAACGCATTGGTCGTATTGATAGAATTGGCAGTGAGAATGACAAAATTTGGGTTTATAATTTTTTTCCGCAAACCGAAGCTGATGATAAAATAAATGTAAAAGAAAAAGTTAAAAAAAGAATAAACGAGATAAATACTAGGTTTGGCAGTGACGCAAAAGTTATTAGTCAAGAAGAACAACTGTCAGATAAACATAAATTTTATAAGATTTACACAGAAGATAAAAAATCATTAGAGGAAGAAGAAAGAGAATCAAAATCAAGTCACCATCGTTTGAATTGGGTTAAATCTAAAAGAGAGTTGTCCAATGAATATCAAAAAGCATTGGCTTTACCAACTCAAAGTTGTTGTGGAATGAAAAAGCACAAAGAAGGAGTAATATCTTTTTATAAGGTTGATGATTTTTATAAATTATTTTTCGGAAATAAAAGTGGAGAAGTTATGGAACGTAACGATTGGGAAATATTATCTATCTTAGAATGCAAACCAGATGAAGAGAAATTAGATATTCATGACTATCATTTTGATGTTGCTGAAGAAATGCGACAGCAATTTGAAAAAGAAGCTAATGATAACGAACAGAAAAAAAGTGAACATTTAGAGAAGGTAAAACGTCAAGCGCTTAGTAAGTTACAAAAAATAAGCCGAAGAAAGAGTGAAAAAGACAAGAGGTTAATTAATGAAGTAGAGGGGCTAGTTAGAGACGCTAAATTAGATGTGAAACAAAAAAGACAGTTACGTGGTGTAATACGACAAAAGCATGGACTAAAAGATATGGAAATCGTTGAGGAAATTAAGGAATTTTTAAAGAATTGTGAAACAATAGAGCGAAAACCGTTAAAAAAACGATACGCCGAGGTTATTATTAGTGAAAGTTTAAAATAATAATAATTAAATTATAAACATATGCCATTTAATCCTAAACCAGAATATACAATAAGTGAACAACTTTATACTATAAAAGAATTTTATGAATATGCTGATGATTTTATAACAAGACCACCTTATCAAAGAAAAAATGTATGGTCTGTTAAAAAGAAGCAAGCATTATTAGATAGCTTGTTCCGACGATATTATATTCCTAAAATTGTTATTCGTGAAGTAAGACTTGATGAGGATAGATCAGTAAGTGAAGTTATAGATGGTCAACAGCGTATTATTACTGTACAAGAATTTTTTGCAAATAAAATTAAACTTCCTAAAACACTTGTGGACGTTAACGGGGATCTACCTGATAAATATTTTAATGATTTAAATCCTGAATTTCGAAGATTCATAGACAGGGAATTAAAATATTCAGCCGATATAGTAAAGGGTATAGATGACCCAACTAACGCAGAACATCAAAAAATTGCTACAGAAATATTTTGGAGGCTACAACAAGGAGAATCTCTTAATTTTATGGAGATTGCACATGCTCGACTTTCAAGTTTATCAAGAAATTTTATAGTCAAATATGCTGATGATATTACATTTGATTATAATTCATACAAGCCGATTGACAGCAATAATAATAAGCATAAATTGTTTAATGTCATTAAGCGAGATAATAATAGAATGCAGCATCTGCAGATTCTTACTCGTTTCTTAATTATGGAAAAAGAAGGAGGACCGACTGAACTTAAAGATTCTGCCGTAACACAATTTATAGAAGATTATAAAAAAGCTGATGGAATTGGAAATTATTCTTTTGAACAAGAAGTAATTGCCAAAAATACATTATCTGTCATGTCGTTATTTTATGAAATTTTTAAGAATGATCCAATGATCGATGATAATGGGGGTCTTAAGGAGCTAAGCAGAGAATATATTATTATTTCCTTATTTCTTCTTATACGGCATATAAAAAATAATTATGTTATTGATGATGGTATTAAGAAAGAAATTCATGACTTTTTTATTAATGAATTTTACCCCCGTTGGTCTAATCCATCAGACGATGATAGAGATATGTTAATATTTTCATCAAACAGACAAATGGATCAAAATAGTATCGAAACACGCGATCAAATTTTACGTCAATTATTTTTTGAATATACCAAGAAAAGAAAAGTTGAGGTAAAAACAAAGGATGAGAATCGAGCTTTTAATGAGGATGAGAAAATAAGAATTTACAGAAAAGATAGAGGGCTTTGTCAGATATGTTTAAAAGAGGATTTGCCAGAAAAAGAAGCAGAGGTGTCATGGAAGGAATACGAAGCTGATCATATAATTGCCCACTCTAAAGGAGGCTTAACTACTATAGAGAATGCACAAGTTTTATGCAGAAGACATAATCGGTTGAAGTCAGATAATTAAATTTAAAAATATGACACTAAAAGAAGCAGTTAAAAAACAGACTCATTTCCAAGAAAAATGGTTTAAATCCATGATTACTAGAGAATAATTAAATTCAAAAACATGCCTCAAGAAATCCTAAAACTAACGCAAGATTATTACTATTAAGGATTGGCCTGCCCGCCGGCCTGCCCGCCGTAGCTTTAGCGAAGGAGGAAGCCTTGGCGTAGGCGGGAAGAAATAAAAAAGTTCCGAACAGTCCCTATCGGGACAAGTTCTGAACAGAGTGAAAAAAATAATTCTCAAAACCACCTCCCAGTGGTTTTTTGTTTTGCTGATTAGTGATATAATTAAAACACAATAATTAAATCCCCGAGATATCTCGGAGATAAATCAGAGATAAAATATGAATTACAAACGCCTTATAATATCTCTTGCTTTACCGCAATTAGCGGGATTTATTGGTTCGCTTTTTACAACTCCAGCCATACCTATCTGGTATGCTAGTTTAATTAAGCCAAGTTTTAGCCCGCCGAATTGGATTTTTGGTCCAATGTGGATTTTACTATATATTCTAATGGGCATAAGTATTTATTTAATTTGGAATAATATAGAAAAAAATAAAAATATATTTTGGTTATTTTGGATTCATCTATTTTTCAATGCCACTTGGTCAATCATATTCTTTGGCTTGCAAAATCCTGGCTTAGCTTTTGTAAATATCTTAATTATTTTATTATTTATAATTATTTTAATAATAAAATTTTATAAAATAAATAAATATGCGAGTTATTTATTAATCCCATATTTATTATGGGTCAGTTTTGCCAGCGCTCTTAATTATTTTATTTGGTATTTGAATTAATTAAAATAACATTATGTCGCAATACTATAAACCAAACCGCAATACAAACTGGAATTTTAGTCCTGATAAAAAAACTAACTGGAAACTTTCAAGATCTAAAATTGATTTATTTTTGCAATGCCCTAGATGTTTTTATATTGACAACAGATTAGGCGTTGCAAGACCTCCTGGATTTCCGTTTGCTTTAAATTCAGCCGTTGATCATCTGCTAAAAAAAGAATTTGATATTCATCGAGCCAAAAATCAGACACATCCACTAATAGAAAAATACGGGGTAGACGCAGTTCCAGTTGCTCATGAAAAACTGAATGAGTGGCGGGAAAATTTTAAGGGCGTGCGATATGTTCATCCTAAAACTGGCTTGACTATTTCTGGAGCAATAGATGATTTATGGATAAATTCAGCAAAAGAGTATATTGTTGTTGATTATAAAGCAACTTCCAAAGATGAAAAAATTGAGGCATTGGATAAGGATTGGCAGATAAGTTATAAAAGACAAATGGAAATTTATCAATGGCTTTTAAGGCAAAACAAATTAAAAGTTTCAGATATTGGATATTTTGTTTATTGCAATGGAATTAAAGATAAAAAAGCTTTTGACGCAAAATTAGAATTTGACGTTACTTTGATTGAATATAAAGGCGATGATTCTTGGGTTGAAAAAGCGATTATTGACGCGCATAAATGTTTGATGAGCGATCAAATTCC
>CAYNCE010000006.1:14586-20155 GCA_964395855.1 uncultured Gammaproteobacteria bacterium
ATTATAAAAAAACCTTAGCTAAGGCAAATAAAAATCCTTTAAAGTTTTGGGAACAAGCGGCAGAGGAATTGGACTGGTATAAAAAATGGGATAAAGTTTTAGATGATTCTAAAAAGCCGTTTTATAAATGGTTCACTGGCGCAAAAACAAATATTGTTTTAAATGCTTTGGATCGCCATATTGGAACTGAAGTTGAAAATAAAATTGCAATAATTTCAGAACAAGAGATTGGCAAGAAAAGAACTTTAACTTATAAACAATTAAATAATCAAGTTTGCAAGTTTGCAAATGCTTTAAAAAAATTAGGTGTGAAAAAACACGACCGAGTTGCAATTTATATGCCCAATATTCCAGAGATTGCAATTTCAATGTTAGCTTGCGCAAAAATTGGAGCAATGCATTCAGTAGTTTACGCAGGTTTTTCAGCTGGCGCGTTAAATAATCGCATCCGCGATGCAAAAGCTAAAATTTTAATCACAGCAGATGGCAGTTATCGCAGAGGGAAATTTATTAATTTGAAAAAAATATCTGATGATGCGGTTAAGTTGGGTTTTAAAACCCAGCCAAACACAATTAAAAAAGTAATAGTAGTTAAAAACACTACAGAAAAAATAAATTTTAATAAAAAAAGAGATTTATATTTTTTTGATTTAATAAAAAATGAAAGTTCGTTGTGCGCCACAGAAAAAATGAATTCCGAAGATCCAGTTTTTGTTCTTTATACTTCTGGCACAACCTCAAAACCAAAAGGCGTAATTCATGTTCATGGAGGTTATCAGGTTAGCATTGCCAGAACTTTGTCCTGGGTGTTTAATATTAAAGATGATGACATTTATTGGTGTACAGCTGACCCGGGTTGGATTACTGGGCATTCATATATTGTTTATGCACCGTTAATTTTAGGCTCTACAACAATTATGTTTGATGGTGTGCCAGATTATCCGCGCAAAGATCGTATATGGTCAATGATTGAAAAATATAAAGTTACAAAATTTTATACTGCGCCAACTTTAATTCGCGCAATGATGCGTTATGGCGACACGCCGGTTAAAAAACATAATTTAAAATCTTTGAAAATTTTAGGTTCAGTTGGGGAACCAATTAATCCTGAAGCTTGGAAATGGTATTATAAAGTAGTGGGTGGCAAGCGCTGTCCAATTATGGATACTTGGTGGCAAACAGAGACAGGCGCGTTTATGATTACACCTTTGCCATCTTATGCTCTTAAGCCTGGTTCAGCGACTTATGCATTTCCAGGAATTAAAGTCGATGTTTTTGATAAAAAAGGCAAGCCAGTTAAACCAGGAAAGGGCGGGTATTTAGTAATTAAAACTCCTTGGCCATCAATGATTCGCACTATTTTTAATAATCCAAAAAGATATATTAAAACTTATTGGAGCCAGTATAAAAAATATTACTTTACCGGCGACATTGCTACTAAAGATAAAGATGGTTACATTTGGGTGCAGGGTCGTTGCGATGATGTTTTAAAAATTGCTGGGCATAGAATTGGAACTGCTGAAATCGAAAGCGCGTTAGTGGCGCACAAATCTGTTGCAGAAGCCGCGGTTATTGGCGTGCCTGATGAAATTAAGGGCGAGGTTGCTAAATGTTTTGTAATTTTAAAAAAGAATGTTTCAGCCAGAGGTGGAAAAGCATTTGAAAAACTACAAGATGATTTAAAAATGCAAGTTCGGAAAGAATTAGGCCCAATCGCAGTGATTAAAGAAATTGAATTTGTTGAAAAATTGCCTAAAACCCGCAGTGGTAAAATTATGCGTCGTGTGCTTAAAGCAAAAGAACTTGGGCAAGACTTAGGGGATACAAGCACGTTAGTGGATTAAAATTTATGCAAAGATTATCAATTAAAATCACAGGACCAGCAGGATTTGGCATTAAAGTAACTGGAATTATGCTGGCAAAAATATTCATTCGCAAAGGATTGAATGTTTTTGCATATACAGAATATCCATCACTTATTCGCGGCGGACATAATACTTATCAGATTGATATTTCAGATAAACCAGTAAATTCAAGCAAAGAAAAATGTGATATTCTAATTGCTTTAGACAAAAAATCAATTGATGTAGAAGCTAAAAATTTGTGTGAAAATGGAATAATTTTATATGATGAAAGTTTTGAAATGGAACATCAGAACATAAAAACACTAGAACACAGAAAAATAAATTTAGTGGCAGTGCCATTTTTTGAATTAGCAAAAAAAGCAGGTGGCGAAATTATGAAAAATACAGTAGCAGTTGGAGCGTTGTTAGGAATTTTAGATTTAAAATTAGATGAGTTTAATAATATTTTAAAACAAGAGTTTAAAGATAAAAAAGGAGTGGGAGAGAAGAATATTTTGGCTGCGGAATTAGGAAAAGAATTTGTGGAGAAAAAATCAAGTAAGTGGGAAAATAACAGGATCCTATCCCCCGCCATTCGCGAAGGGCGGGGTCGGGATGACAGAGTGCTAATGACAGGAAATCAAACCTGCGCGATGGCAACTATAGCATCAAATTGTCAAGTTTATGTTGCTTATCCAATGACACCTGCAACAGATATTTTGCATATTTTAGAAGCTAAACAAAAAGAAACTGGAATGCTGGTGCATCAGCCAGAAGATGAAATCGCTGGAATTCATGTTGCTTTGGGAGCATCATTTTCAGGAGCGCGTTCAGCCACAGGCACATCAGGCGGTGGTTTTGCTTTAATGAATGAAGGATTATCTTTAGCTGGAATGTTAGAACTGCCCTTGGTTTTATTTGAAGTTCAGCGTCCTGGGCCAGCAACTGGCAACCCAACTTGGACAGAACAGGGCGATTTAAATTATGTGATTAATGCTGGACATGGAGAATTTCCTAAAATTGTAATTACTCCAGGAACACCTGAACAAGTTTTTAGTTTAGTCCAAAATGCGTTTAATTTGTCTGATAAATTTCAAACTCCGGTTATTGTTTTAACTGATAAGCATTTGGGTGAATCTAGTTTTACAGTTGATAAAGATGTATTTAATAAAATTGAAAAAATTAATCGTGGAAAGATGATTTGTGGGAACGTGCCACGGCGCGTTCTTGAAGGCGAAGATCTTTTTGCTAGATATAAATTTGAAAAGGATGGGGTTTCTTGGCGCACGATTCCTGGTGTTAGTGGTGGTGAACATTTTGTAACTGGAGTTGAACATCACGAAAATGGAATTCGGTGCGGGGAATATATTGCTAATTCTGACGAACACAATGAAGTTGGTTTTTCTAATGAACTTCCTGAAATGCGCAAAAAGATGATGGATAAGAGAATGAATAAGCTTGAAGAAATTCGTAAGGAAATACCGCTTCCAAAAATTTATGGACCAAAATCAGCTGATAAAACTTTAGTTTGTTGGGGTTCAACTTTCGGAGCGTGTTATGATGCGATTCAAGAAAATAAAAAAGCTAATTTAATACATTTTGAATATGTTTGGCCAATGCCAAAAGGGCTAGATAAATTTTTAGCAAAATTTAAAAAATTGGTCTTAGTGGAAAATAATAAAACAGCGCAACTAGGCAAACTAATCCGACAAGAAACTGGAATTGAAATTAAAGATAAAATATTAAAATATGATTCGCGACCGTTTTGGACTGAAGAGATTTTATGAAAAAATTAAACCCAACAATTTACAGCACAAATTATAAACCCACTTGGTGCCCAGGTTGCGGAAATTTTGGAATTTGGGTTGCATTGAAAAACGCGCTGGCTGAATTAGGAATTGAATCGCGCAATGTTGTGATTACTTATGATATTGGATGTATTGGAAATATGGCTTCAACAATAAAATGTTACGGCTTTCATTCTTTGCACGGAAGAGCTTTGCCAGTCGCGGTTGGCGCAAAATTAGCTAATCCAAAATTAACTGTAATTGCTGTAGCAGGCGATGGAGGAGCGTACTCTGAGGGAACAAATCATTTAATACATACTGCTAGGTATAATGCAGATGTGGTATATATAGTTGCGAATAACCGCAGTTTTAGCTTAACCACTGGTCAGGCTTCGCCAACTTCTGAAATAGGTTATGTTACAAAAACTACTCCTTGGGGTGAAGTTAAACAACCAATTAATCCAATTGCATTAGCGCTTTCGGCAGGAGCAAGCTTTGTAGCTCGTGGCGTGGCTTTTGAACCAAAACATTTAATGAAAGTCATAAAATCAGCAATTCAACATAAAGGTTTTTCTCATATTGATGTTTTACAACAATGTGTTACTTTAAATAAAGTCAATACAGTTGAATGGTATAAAAAAAGAATGTATAAATTGCAAGATAATCCCGAGCACTCGGGGAAAATAGATAACTTAAAATCAGCTTTTGATAAAGCATTAGAATCAGATAAATTACCAATAGGAATATTTTATCAGCAAAAAAGAAAAAGCTATAGCGAAGAATTAGATTTTAGTCCTGATGTTTGCGCAGTTGAGCAGAAAATTAAATTTGATAAGAAAAGTTTGTTAAGAGAGTATGAATAAAAAATGGATTATAAAAAATAACTATCCTGCTGAATTTGCAGAAAAAATGCCGGGTTATAGCCCGATAGTTTTGCAATTGCTTTATGACCGTGGGTTAGATACGCATAAAAAAGTAGATGAGTTTTTAAATCCAGATTATACGCAAGATATTCATGACCCATTTTTATTTAATGATATGCGAAAAGCCGTGGCTAGAATTAATAAAGCAATAAAAGACAAAGAGAAAATTTTAATTTATGGAGATTATGACGCAGATGGAGTAACCGCAAGCGCAGTTTTAGTTAAAACTTTAGAGAAATTAGCCCCGAGTATTCAGGAGAAAAATATTGAAGTTTTTATTCCTCATCGTGAAACAGATGGTTACGGATTAAATTTAAAAAATTGTCAAAAATTTATAGATGAAAAAATTAATTTAATCATTACAGTTGACTGCGGAATAACAAATGTTGAGCAAATAGAATTTTTAAAAAAAGCAGGAGTTGATACAATAATAACAGATCATCACATCGAGAGTGAAAAGTTGCCAGATGCTGTTGCTATTATTAATCCATCAGTAGAAAAAGAAAATTATCCTTTTAAAAAATTAGCTGGCGTTGGAGTAGCTTTTAAATTAGCTCAAGCTATTTTTGACTCACAAAATAATAACCTCCCCCAGCCCCTCCTAGTCAGGAGGGGAGTAAATAATTTTGAAGCTTTTGAAAAATGGCTTTTAGATTTAGTAACAATAGGAACAATTGGCGATGTCTCACCGATTTTAGGTGAAAACAGGACATTAGTTAAGTATGGTTTAATGGTTTTAAATAAAACCCAGCGTAAGGGTTTGCGCGAATTAATTCGCGTTAGTTCTTTGTCAAACGGCCATGACCCAAATTCAGAAATACCATTAGGCGAAGATATTTATGAATTAAATGTGCGTAATGTTTCTTGGCAAATTGTTCCTAGAATAAATGCTGCTGGTAGAATTGACCATGCGAATTTAGCGTATAATTTATTAACAACAGACGATGAAGTAGAAGCAATTGCTTTAGCGCAGGATATAAATAGTAAAAATTTAGAACGGCAAAAAATAGCTGAA
>CAYNCE010000007.1:0-4064 GCA_964395855.1 uncultured Gammaproteobacteria bacterium
TTAATTGATATTTTTTATCTTTCCACTTGTCTTGCGCTTCGCCGGGCGCGGCAAAAGTGATTTCATAAGGAAAAGTTAAATTAATATTTAATTTATCAGCAAAAGTGCCAGCTTGTTTTTGTATGGACAAATTATATTCTTGACCATTAGATATTTTTTCAGATAGATAATCTGGCAGATAATATTCAAAACTTAAAGTGCCGGATTTATCTGGTTCGATAGCAATAAAAGCGCCAAAAACTGTTTTATTCGATTCTTCTGAAATATCAGTTTTGCCAGCAACTGATGACCTGTCATTATCCATTGAACCAATAGTTTTAATCCATTCTGACCCTAAAGGAACATAAATTCTTGTGTAAGTTCTGTAACGAGTTGATTTCCAAGTAAAATTACAATTGTTTTTGTAAGTAATATCAGAGCGAGCTTTAATTTTTTTTGTTTCAATATCTGGGACAAAAGAATAATTGATTTGGCGCGTTACACACGAATTGGATTTTAAGGCAGCTAAATTTGCGTCAACTACAAAAAGATAATCTTCACGCGTTTGGTCAATATGTCCAGTCCAGTTTTGCGATATTAAATTATTTTGAACAATTGGATTTTTTATATTAATTAAAATATGTTTTTGATTTAAATTATTAAATAAAGATTTACTTAACTCAACCCAACCATTTAAATTAATATTTTCCGCGCGCGCAATTAACTTTTGCCCTAAACGGCCAATAATATTTTTGCGCTGTGAATAATCTACATTTTGTTCTTCATATCCTACCTCAACCAGATATTGCAAACGCTCAACAAAATTATCTTTATTAAAGACAAAAGAATCTATGTCAACCGCGCCTACAATGGCTAAAAATTCTTCAATGATTTTTGGTGTAATCGCAATTATTCCATCAATGTTATTGTTAGCTAACTGCCCGCTAGATAAATTAGCTTCTTGATGATAAAATTCCTCAATTTTTTTAGATGATTCAATAAAATCCGGCAACCAATTGCTGTCGCGCAAATACCAATATTTAACTCCAGTGTATTTGTTAATCGCCGCAGGCGGCTGGATTTTTAATTTATCAATTGCAAATTTGTCATAATCATAAACATTATCAGTTTCAAAATCTATAATTTCTCCATTTTTAATTTTCATAATGCCAACTGTGCCGATAAAGCCGCCAGTTGGTCGCAGTTCATTATTGTTTTGCAGTAAAAACAAATAAGTTTTAGTGGAATTTAGACCTAATAATTCAGGTAAATTTTCTGATAATCCAACAGCTTTATTTAAAAAATCGCGCAATAAAACCATTTTAACGCGCAGTTCAATTATATATTTTGCTAATTGCGGGTTTAGTTTGTTGGTTGGAGTTGAATTAAGAGCGATTAAAGCAAGGTCAATTTGCGCTTTGGCGCCGTTTAATTCAGGGCGCTTTTTAGCAAATTTTTCTAAGATTTCTTTTCTTTCAACAGGGGTAAGAATTAAATTTTTGTTTTGTGGGTCTTGTTTTATGTTAGATAATGTATCTTGCGCCATATTTGTTAATAAATACAAACCATCGCTGAATTCTTGAACTGCAATGACTATGTTTTGCACGCCTGAATATTGAGTCTGTAAATAACTGACCATTAGAGGTGAATCTAATTTGGCTATATTTTTTTCCAGCTTAACCAGTAGTTGCTGGGCGTTTTTGATTTCGTCTTTTGCAGACACAAAATCCGCGTTTAATAAATGCGCTTGCACTTTTTCAAAACTAGTTTGAGTTTGTTGCGCTAAAACAACAGAATTTTTAATTGGAATCCAATAAGTAAAATATGCAAAAGCCATAAAAATTATAACAGCTAAAAAAAGCAAAAAAATCCAAAGATGAATTTTTTTATACCATGGTTTTTTAATTTTCTTTTTTACATCGTCCATAATATCTTCAATTTTTTCAACTACTTCTTCGGCTTCGTGTCTGATTTGTTTAAAAGGTGAATTTTGCATATATTTATATATAATTATATATTTTAATTTTAGCATTTATTGAAAAATAAAAAAAGCCAGTATTTTAAAATTAGCTTAATATTTTTTATCTGTGTTAATCTGTGTTCTTATTTGTGTGGATCAGTGTCTTACCGAATTCCCAAAATTCCCAATTGCCGTGTTTTTGTCCTAGCCACCACCACCATTCAATGCCCCATAAATAATTTTCCTGAAAACCGGCTCGTTTGGCAAATCTGATATTTTCTTTAACTTGATTTAAGTCCATTGAGTAAAATTGGTCAAATATGTCCATTGTGGATAAATCATTTTCAAAAGCCCATGGCTCAACTTGAAGTTCAGTGTTGATAATTTCTTTATTGCCAGTTAAAAGTTTGACTAACTGTGCTTTGAAATGATAATAAGCTGGAGCAAGCGGGTAATTAAACCAGCCCCATTTTTTATTCCAGGTTTGGCGGTACATTGAAATGCCTAAAATATCGCCTAAGCGCGCGCCGTTTTTCCAAGATGACAACTCACCTGATTCAGTCACTAAAATTTGGCGGCTTGTATCTAACATTTTAACATAATCTATTTCTTCTTGAAATATTTTTTTATTAGCTATTGGGCATTGTCCAAAAAAATCTGCAAAAGGCTCATTTTCCAACTGCCATTTTTTTATATTTTCATAATTTTTAAAAAATTTTATTTCTTGTGTTAAGAGAGCAAAAATTTTTTCCTTAATTTCGTTTTCAGGCATATCTTGATAAAATTTTGGTGTGTGGCATTCTGGCCAGCGAGGCACACGCCTGCCAATAACTGGCACAATTTCAATATTTTTATTTGCGGCCTGATTAATCATCCAAACATAATCAGCAAAATTATATTCATTAGGTTGAGTTTCAATTTCATCCCAATAAAATGGAATGCGCAAAATTTTAAAATTCATTTCATCTAAGGTTTTTTTATAAACTAATTTCCAATCCAAATTTAGTAATTCAGCTTGTTTTTTACTAAAGGTTGCGCCCCAAACTATTTCTTTGTCATCACCAAAATCCCAGATAGATAAAATGACTAAGAAAATAAAAATTATCAGGACAATAAAAAATATTTTGTGGTGGTATTTAAGTTTTTTAGTTTGCATATTTATATTGCCACAAAATATAATCCAATAAAAATCAAAGCTACAGCTAGGATTTTTTGAAAAAATATTTCTTTGCTTATTTTTTCTTTAAGAATTTTTGGGGCTAGTAAAGTTAAAAGTAAAACAATAATAAAAATAAAAACTTGTTGCAAACCTTGAAGCGCGTTAACTAAAGTTACAGATCCTAAAAATATTGCGTACTGAATTAAAATCGCGCCAGTCGCGCCGCAACCTTGACCAAATAAAAATCGCTTACCAGTTTTTTGCGCGTTGTTTTTTTGTTTTTTGTTTTTTCTTAAATCTTTAAAAATTAGTAAACGATTAGTTGGAATAAGAAGTAAAATCAAAACAGCTAAAAGAGAGCCAGCTCTAGTCCAAATAAATCCTGTTAAAAATTCTGTGTTTTGATAAACAAATTTTGTTAAAATGTGTGATACTCCAAACAAAATAGCTGAAGGTAAAGCAATCCACAAAGTTTTACGGATTTTGGGTAATTGAGTTTTAGTATCTAGTTTAAGTTTTTTTTTAATCCAAACAAAAGCTCCGTGTTTTTGAAAATCAAGTGAAATTAAAAATGCGCCGATAATTAAAAAAATAAAACCAATATATTGATTGCAAGTTAAGGATTCTTGTAAAATATACCAAGCTAAAATTAAAACAAAAATAGGAGCTAAGCCCCCAATCATTGGACCAACTCTGGTTGCTTCATCTTTTTTTAATGCTGAAAATAATAAGATTAATGCCCAGACAAAAACAGCGCCAGCAACTAAAGAAACAAAAATTGTTATTGCGTTTGGAATTGCAAAACCAAATGGTAAAACCAAAAGCATTAAAATCGCGCCTAGAGCCGCAATATAAAAAACATAGACAAACGGATGAGGAATGTCTTTTTTAAGCAAGGTTTTGTCAACCACCATTGCGATGGCGTTGAGAAAATAAGCTGAAATTGCGATGAGTAGCCACATAGTT
>CAYNCE010000007.1:4164-16800 GCA_964395855.1 uncultured Gammaproteobacteria bacterium
CTATTCCATTTACAAACTCTTTCCCCACGAGAAAGTGATCCAAATTTAACAAAGTCCGAGGTAACTGCTACAGCTAAATCAGCAATAAAGTCGTCGCAAGTTTCACCAGAACGATGTGAAACAATGGTTTTTAAATTATGTTTTTGAGCGTATTTTACAAAATCAATTGTTTCTGACAAAGTGCCTATTTGATTTGGTTTGACAATTACTGCATTGCAGGCATTTTTTTCACGAGCAATTTTTAATCTCTTTAAATTAGTCGCAACTAAGTCATCACCAACAATTAACATTTTTTGATTTTTGGCTAGAGGTTTAAATTTTTCAAATTCCTGCATTAAATTTTGCCAGCCAGTTATGTCATCTTCAGCCAAGCCGTCTTCAATGAAAAAAATCGGATAGCGGCTGGCCCATTCACGGTATAAAGAAATTAATTGATCGCGGAGCATATAATGTTCATCTAATTCAAAGCAGTATAATTTTTTGGTTTTATTATAAAGTTCAGATGCGCCAATGTCAGTGGCTAAGGCAATTTCTTGACCAGGTTTATAGCCAGCGCTTTTAATAGCGTCTAAAATTAAATCCATTGCTTGGATTGAAGAATCAATGTTGGGCGCGTAGCCTCCCTCATTCCCAACATCAGTGTCTAAATAATTATTGCGCAAAACTTGACCCAGTTTATGAAAAATTTCTGCGCCAATACGAATTTTTTCAGTAAGTGATGTATCTAAAATCGGCACAATCATAAATTCTTGCACATCTAAATTTGTATCAGCGTGTTTCCCTCCATTAAAAATATTAAACATTGGCACAGGCAAACTATTATTTTTATTTTTTAAATTATAAATTTTTTGAATATATTTATATAATTCCAAACTTGATACTATGGCTCCTGCCCGACAGCAAGCCAAAGAAACCGCCAGCGTCGCATTAGCGCCAAGATTGGATTTGTCTGCTGTGTTGTCAAGCTGAATTAGTTTTTTATCAATTTCTTCCTGTTGAATAATATCTGTTCCAGCCAGAGATTTGGAAATTTTTGTTTCAATATTTTTACAAACTTTTTGCACGCCTAAGCCAGCAAATCTTTTTTCATCTTTATCGCGCAATTCAACAGCTTCATATGAGCCAGTTGATGCCCCGCTTGGAACTGAAGCTTTAATTTTTTGTCCATCATCTAAGACCACTTCAGCTTGAACTGTTGGATTTCCGCGCGAATCTAAAATTTCATAAGCATTGATTTTTTTAATTTTATAAATTTTTCTTCTTGGCATATATATTAAAATTTTTAAATTTTTAATTTTTAAATTATTTTTTTTAAACCAGGCAGTTTTTTTCCTGCTAAAAATTCTAGCATTGCTCCCCCGCCAGTTGATATAAATATATTTTTTCTAATTCCTGATTTTTGATTTCTAATTCCTGTTATTGTTTCTCCTCCACCGATAATAATTTTAGATTTTTTATTTTGCAATACAGCTCGAGCAATTGCGTCTGTGCCAGTCGCAAATTTTTTATTTTCAAAAAATCCCATTGGACCGTTCCAGATAATAGTTTTTGCTGATTTTATTATACCACTAAATAAAATAATTGTCTTTGGACCAATATCTAAAATTTTATTTTTGCTAATTTTATAATCTATAGGCAAAATTATCTTTAATTTATTTTTTAATAACAATTTTTTGGCCTCTAACAAATATTTTTCATCAACTAGTGATTTTCCTACATCTACTCCTCGCGCTTTTAAAAACACATTAGCTACAGCTCCGCCAATTAAAATATAGTCTGCTTTATTTAAAAAATTATGTATAACTGGTAGTTTTGTTTCAATCTTAGCACCGCCAATTATTAATACTAATGGTTTTTTAATTTTATTTAAATTTAAATTTTTAATTTCATTTTCTAAATTTAAACCCGCGTAGCTTGGTAAAAGATCTTGAATTGCGCTAAATGATGCGTGCGCGCGATGCGAAGTCGCAAAACATTCATTTACATATATATCTGCAAAACTAGCCAATTTTTTTGCAAATTTTTTATTATTTTCTTCTTCAGCAGGATTAAAACGCAAATTTTCTAGCATTATAATTTTACTGTCATCCCGACCCCGCTCTTCGCGAAGGGCGGGGGATGGGATTCCGTGGCTTATAAATTTAATTTGTTTTTTTATTATTTTTTCTAATTTATTTTTCACCACCTCCAAACTCAATTCTTTGACAACCTTTCCACCCGGCCTTCCTAAATGCCCAATTAAAATTATTTGTTTAATTTTTTTATTTAATAAAAATTTAATAGTTGGAATTAATTTTAATAATCTGGCATCATCTATAATTTTATTGTTTTTAATCGGCACATCAAAATCACATCTAACTAAAATAGTTTTATTTTTAAGATTTTTTATATTTTTTATTGATTTAATTTTCATTTCTTTTTAATTTATTTCAAAATATCTTTCTTTGTCTGTTGTCTCAAACCCAGAATGTAAAATATCTTTAATCAATTCTTTATCTCCTTTAAAATATTTCTTATAAATATCTAAAACACTTGGATTTTCGTGAGCAGTACATATTGGAAGATTTTTACTAATTTCATAAAGCGCTTGTGCTCGTTTTTTTCTAATTTTAGAATCTGTTGGCACTGGCTGACCGCCTCCGCCAATACAGCCACCTGGGCATGCCATTACTTCCACATAATCGAAAACCACCCCTCCTTCGCTCCTTAACGACCCTTTGTTGCTTCGGCGGGCAGGTTTTCTGTGTTTTAATTCTTCCAAGAATTCTCTTGCATTTCCTAAGCCGTTGATAACCGCGATATTTAGTTTTCTTCCTGCAACTTTTACGCGCGCTGTTTTTATGCCTTGCATTCCCCTAGCTTCTTTAAATTCAATTCTTGATTGAGATATCTGCGAGAATTTATTTTTTTGTAATTTATAATTCTCACCATTAACAACAGATTTTAATGACCATGTTTCATCTAAAACCCTAAACATATAGTCTGCGCTGCGTAAAGCTGATTCCATTACTCCCCCGCTTGCTCCGTAAATAGCAGCCGCTCCAGAATAAATACCCAAAGGTTTATCTAAATCTTGTGGTCTTAGATTTGGTAAATCTATTTTATGTTTATGTAATAAATATGCATATTCTCTTGTTGTTAAAACATAATCAACAGCTGGTAAGTTGTTTATTTTATGCCTTTCTAAACCTGCCTCGTGTTTTTTGGCTGTGCAAGGCGCAATTGAAACAACAATAATATCCCGTGGGTCTTTTTTAAGATAATCCGCAAAATATGTTTTTATGATTGAACCAGAACAAATTTGCGGCGAATTAGTTGTGGTTAAATGAGAAATAAATTCTGGATAATAAAACTCTACAAATTTAACCCAAGCAGGGCAACAGGAAGTGAACATAGGACGGCTTTTTCCTGATTCTAACCAGTGAACTAATTCTTGCGCTTCTTCATAAGTTGTTAAATCAGCTCCTAAACTTACATCAAAAGCATAATCAAATCCTAATTTTTTCATTGAAGCTACTAATTGGCCAGTAACAATTTTTCCTGGTTCTTGATTAAATTCTTCTCCAATTGAAACGCGAATTGATGGCGCGATTTGCGCGACTAGAATTTTTGAACCACGGTTTTCTAATAATTTTTCAACATCAGACCAGTGAGGCACTCCTGAAATCGCGCCAACAGGACAATGCACAATACACTGTCCGCAATAAGTGCAATCAAATTTATTAATATCATTTTTTAATAAATCTATTTCCTGATTTCTAATTTCTAGTTTTTGGTTTCTAATTTCACCTTTTGGCTTTACCACACTTTCCACTCCTCTTTCTGCAATTTCATAAAAATTGCAAGTCTGCATTTTTTCACACACCTCAACGCAATTCCGACAGTCAATGCATTTTGAAGAATCAAATTGTATGGAATCTGAAAACTGCCAAATTGGGTAATGTTTCTTTCTTTCTTCAAATCTAGAAATTTTTAAATCATAATCTTTAGCGTATTTTAATATTATACAATTATCCTGATAAATACATGAGTCGCATTTCTCAATATGTTCAGCAAAAATTAATTCTAAATTAGTTCTTCTGGCTCTATAAACATTTTCACTTTCAGTAAAAACTTCCATACCTTGTTCAACTTGAGTTGAACAAGATGTAACCAACCCCTGACCTGCTACTTCAACCAAACACACACGGCAATTTGCTTTAATATCTAAATCTGGATGCTTGCATAAATGCGGAATCTCTATTTTCTCTCTTAATGCAATATCCAAAATACTTTCGCCAGTGCGAGCCGTGTATTTTTTATTATTGATAGTAAATTTTATTTTTTGCATTTTTTTACATTCTTAAAATAACTTAACATCGCATTAGCTGAAATTCTGCCTAAAGGACAAAAACTTGTATTTTGCAAACTAAAAATTAAATCTTCAAAAATCTCTTTATCAAATTTAGAATTATTATGATAATAATCAGCCATCATATTTCTTAATCTATAAGTCCCTTCTCTGCAAGGAACACATTGTCCGCAAGACTCATTTTTAAAAAAATCAAGCCATTTCATTACTACATCTTTTTCGCTTTTATTTATATTATAAATAATTATACTGGCTAAGCCATTAAATTTTCTATTTAGTTGTTTATGATTATAACAATTACCTCCAGCTCCGCCGCCAACTTGATAAAAATATTTATCACTTGGGGTGTGCCCAAACTTTAGCAATGCTTTTTTGACAGTAATATCTACTGGTAATTCTAAAATATTTTCTGAAACATCATCGCCTGAAAAACAATAAAAACGAGTATCCTTATACTCGTTGGAATTTATTAAAGACACTGCGTAAAATGTTTCGCAATTATTTATTAAAGTCGGCTGATCAAAAAAACCATTAGTTGTTGGATATGGGGGCTTTAATCTTGGTTCAACGCGCTGACCTTGCATTGAATTTAAAACAGCTGTTTCTTCCCCACCAACATAATCATGCAATGGTTTTTCATATAGTTCTATATTTATTTTTTCTGATTCAATAATCGGCATTAAATAATCATAAAACTGCTCATAATATTCAGGATTAAGATAAATAAATCCTTTTTTTGCGTGAATTGTTTTCATTGCTATTTTGATGCCATCCACTACTCGTTCTGGATAATTTTCCAAAATATATCTATCTTTAAAAACACCTGGTTCTGATTCAGAAACATTGCAAATCACAAATTTGTCAGCTTTTGTTTTGGCTTTTCGCACTAATTCCCATTTATTAGCTGTAACAAAACTATTACAACCTCTACCTATTAAGTTGGCTTTTTCTAGTTTTTTTATTATTGTCGGTCTTAATAGCATATTAAATTTATTATAGCATAAAATTATTAATTAAAAAAATAAACTGGGTTTTAAAACCCAGTTTAAAATTATTATTTTATTTAAATTAAAACAAAACCCCAATATTTGTTTGCCAATTTTTTTTATCATTTTTTTCTATAGGTTTTGCTTCTTTATAATAATTTTTAACCAGTCCTTGTGGCAAATTTAATTTTTTATTTTGTAATAAATCTTCAACTGTTAAGATTTGAATTTTTGGAAATTCTACACTATTTGTAATTGGTATTTTAAAACTCCCCGCATCTATAGATTCTTGTATCATTGGCTTGGTTGGTTTTTCTAAAGTTATAAAAATTCCTGCTTCTGCTTTTTCACGAGCTACATCGCCTTTTAAAACAGCAATATCTCTTCTTTGGACTTTTCCTCCTTTAATCTGAACAATTGCTTTGCCATATTCCCATCTGCCGTTTCCGTTTCCATTTCCATTACCGTTTTTTATGTCCTTATGAAAAACAACAATTCCATCAATTCCTTTATCCGCTCCTCTCATATTTTCTTTTGTTTTACTTTGTGCAGGAACTGCGTTTATTAAATCTAATGCCCAGTATTCAAATTGAAATGGATCTTTTTTAAATAATTCTTTTGCGCCAGCCAGATCAGTCGGTAAGCCGTCAACATAAATTTGCTTATTTCCTAAACTAAACTGATTTTTAATTCTATATTTTATTAAATTTATCGCCAAAGAAGTAATATCTATTCCTACCCAATTTCTTTTTAATCTTTCGGATACTGAAACAGTTGTTCCGCATCCGCAAAAAGGATCTAAAATCCAGTCGCCTTTATTTGAACTTGCTTTGATTATTCTCTCTAACAACGCTTCTGGTTTTTGAGTTGGATAGCCCAATCTTTCTTTGGAAGTTGGCGCAATAAAATTTATATCTTCCCAAACATCATGCATTAAAACACCTTCAGATTCTTTTTGTCTTTTAATATAATTTCCCTTCTCATCTTTTAAACGAACTAATTTTCCATTAACAACTCCTCTTACTGTATCTTCTACCCACTCTGGATTAGAATATTCCTGCAATGGTTTTGTAAAAATATAATTATCTGTTTTTGTATAATAAAAAATTACATCATGCATTCTTTGAAATCTATTAGAAGCTGTTGTCCATCTTCTATAATGCCAAATAATTTCATTCATAAAATTTTTCTTACCAAAAATTACATCTAAAACGATTTTTAAATAGTGACTGGCTGTTGGATCGCAGTGTAGATATAGACTGCCCGTCTTTTTTAAAACCCTGTGTAATTCAATCAATCTGACCGTCATCATTGTTAAATACGCTAAAACATCATTGTGTCCAATAATTTTTTCTAAAGCCAACATTAAATCGGAAATATCTTGATTTGTTTTTCTGACTAAATAATCAAAGACTTCTTTTGATTCTCTAGTCCAGTGCCAGGAATCTTCAAATGCTTTTATTTGCGCTTCACTGTCTTGGGCCTCCTCTTTAAATAAAACATTATAACTTCGGTTAGAGTTAAAAGGCGGGTCAAGGTAAATTAAATCAAAACTCTCATTAGGAATTTTCTCGCGCAAAATATCTAAATTGTCGCCAAAATAAAGGGTTCTATTTTTCATATTTTTATGCGTTTATTATATCATTTTTTAATATTTTTTTACAATATGTATTAAATATTTTTTTATTTTACTGGAATCTCAAATATAAATTCACTTCCCTTTCCCTGACCTTTACTTTCAACCCAAATCTTGCCATTATGCAATTCAATGATTTTTTTAGCAATAAATAATCCTAGGCCAGAGCCAGATGTATTAATTTCAGCAATTTTTCTACCGCGAATAAATTTATTAAATAAAATTTTAGCTTCTTCTGGATTTATGCCAATTCCAGAATCTTTAATGCTAACTTTAATATTATTATTTTTTAATTCAGCGCTTACAATAACATTTCCTTTTTCAGTATATTTAATTGCATTATCAACTAAATTTAAAATTACATCAGCTATTTTGTCGCGGTCAGCTGAAATTTTTAATTTATTTTTAAAATTTATAAATTCTAATTTTAAATTTTTCTTTTCTGCTTCAATTTTTAATTCTCTAATTATTTCATTAATTAATTCAGTTAAATCAAATTTCTTTTTTTCAATTTTAAGCCGACCAGACTCAATGCGTGAAACATTTAAGAAAACATTAATTAAACGCACTAAACGGTTGCTGTTATTGAAAACATCTGTTATTATTTTTTTCTGTTGGGTTTTAAGCGCGCCAAAATCGCCCTCTAAAAACATTGAAAGATAGCCCTTGATGCCAGTTAGCGGAGTGCGTAATTGATGTGAAGTAATAGAAATAAATTCAGTTTTAGCTTTGTCAAGTATTTTTAGTTTTTGGTTGGCTTTTCTTAAATCTTGTGTTGCAATTTTAACTTCTTGTTTAAGTTTTTCGCTAAAACGCAAAGATTCTTGATAACGCAAGGAGTTTTGTAAAGCTACAGCAGTTTGCGCGCCAACTACTTGCAGAACTTTTAAATCTTCATCATTATACATATCGTTGGATTCTTTTGAACCGAGTACAATCAGACCAATCGTTTTATTTTTGATATTTAAAGGCGCTAGAATTTCAATACCTAATTTATTGAGCAATTCTAATGTGGATTGAGATTTTTTATAGGATAAATTATTTTTGATATTTTCCACGATCAAAATTTTATTTTGCCCAGCAAATTTATTTTGTAAAAATTTGTCATTGGAAAAATATTTTTGCGCGCCAATATTGAAATTATAATTATACTCAACTGCATAGCGATTTTTTTTCTCATCAAAAATTAATATCCCCGCAGCTTTAGAATGGAAAGCATTAATAAGTGTTTTTGAAATTAAGTCGCAAATTATTTTAGTGTCTAAACTGGAGCGTAATTTTTCACTAAGGTTGGCAAGCACCTCTTGACTGTCATAAAGTGAAGAAAAGAAATATTTATTTGCTAAATGATAATAGAAATTTTTAAGCGGGATGAAAAATAAAATTGACAAGATAAGGACAGCGACATTGCTAGTGGTAATAATCCAATCAGCTAAGTATAAATTAGTTATATATTGGACAAATGTATAACCAACTAAAACAGTTACTAATGGGGCTAAATATGCAAACGAATTGCGTAAAACAAGTTTAATGTCCATTAAATGATGAGCAACAATTGCGTAAGCTAAAATCATTGTAAATAATACGCCAGAAATATAAGAAAAAGGATAAATACTAATTTTGTATGCCGGAAAATAAGCTGTAGAACCGATTGTGATTAAAATAAAAAACGCAATAAAAACATATTTGGATTGATTTTTTTTAGAAGCATTTTTGTTTTCAATATAATGTTTATAAAAATTATAAAGCACTAATGCTAAAAAGAAAAAAAACTGAAGCAAGAATAAATGATGAAAAAATTTGGCTTGAGAGTGTACACCCCAATTGTATTTAAAAATATCATCTACAAAATATTGAGTGCGGCTTAAAATCAAAAAAATAAATCCTAAAATATAACTAATAATAATTAATGTTTTTTGTTTTTTAATTTTTGTCCAAACAACACTAAAATGATACATAAAAGCTGGAACAAAAACTACTCCCATATAAATAAATCTATCCCAAAATATAGCTTGTCCATTGGTTTTACTAATAAACATCATAAAAGTCCCTATTAGCCAAATAGTAACACTAATAGAAAGCAAGAAAAAAACACGATGAACTACTGATTTTGTGTTTTTGCTTATTACAAATACACCCAACCAAAAAACAAAAATACTGCTTAACAATGGTAAAATATTTAGTAAAGTCATAATTTTATTATAGCATTTTTATAAATAAAATAAAAAACCCGAATTTATTTTTTAAATCCGGGTTAATTTTCTGTTATTATTTATTACAACTTATTTTATGTGTTGTAATGTGAATCCATCTGCCATCGCTAATTTTAAAGCCTTTACAGGATCGAGCACTTTATATTGGGAATATATATATCCTGCTAAAAAACAAGCAAACAGCCCGTGCTGTTTGGTGTCGTAGAGTTCTTTTTCCCAGGTTAATTCTTGATGTTCAAAAATGCCAAGCTGTGCCCATCGAATATTCAACTTTGTGCAAACATTTTTGTATACAGTAGGTCTCGCAACCTCAAGACATATCTCTACACCCAATCTCTTAAAATCCTTTACTTCAAGCAAGGAGATGTGAATGGAATTAAGAAGCTGTTTAGTTCTGAAACCATTATAAATATCAACAAAACTCACTGGGTCAAATGGTGTGTTAAAAAATTTTTTTGCTAATTCTGTCTCATCTCCTCTTGCACTTGGACGAATATTGTCAACAGGCATAAAATTTTGCAAAAGTTGAGCGTTCAAAGTGGCTAAATTAGTACTACCACCCAAAATTAAAATATTTTTATCGGGATTTAAAAAATGTTTTTCTTGCAAAATAATTGCAGTAGCAGTTAATTCATTACCGCCTAAAAAAATGCAATTAGTGAACATTTTTTGTAATTTATTTTGCACATATTTTGTACTTGCGCCAAGCACAAAAATTAAAAAATCTTTTTTAACAGCTTCAGCAACTAACTGAATAATTTTTTTTGTAACTCCAGATTTAACTATTTTTTTGGAATCTGCAAAGTCATTGGCAATGCAATTGACAGCACCAAGTGTCGCAATAATTTTGCCTTTTAAATAAATATCTTGCCAAAACTTGTAGCCAATTTTTGATCCTTGAAAAACATAAAAACGTTCCTTTTCATCTGCTGTATTTGAGATGAAAAGTAGTTTTTTTGTTGTTCCTCTTGTCGGAGGAACAGCAGGATTTAATAAGTTAAAATTTTTCATTTTTAGTTCCTCCCTAAATTTTAAGTTGTGAAAGATTTAAAAAATGTTATTTTCTTCTATTTTTATAATAACATAAATTTAAAAAAATAAAAATAGCTAGATTACCCAGGCCATTTTTGGATGATTAGCATATCTTTTTCACCAGGCAATTCGCTCCAAATTTTTTCAGTAATAAATGGCATAAATGGATGCAATAATATTAGACTTGTTGATAAAATATAATATAAAGTATTTTGTACTATTTTTTTGTCTTCTAAATCATCACCGCTTAATCTAGATTTTACACTCTCTAAATATTCATCACAAAAATCATGCCAGAAAAAATTATAAATATTTTGCGCTGCCTCGTGGAACATAAAATTATTTATATCTTTAGTAACTTGTTTTATGGCGCAGTCTAGTTTGGCAAGGATTTCTTTATCCCCACGACTAAAGTCGCGGATTAACCCTTTTTGATTAATAACAGCTTTGTCAATATGTGATAGCACAAACTTGCTGGCATTCCAAATTTTGTTAGCGAATTTTTTCTGGGCTAAAATTTTATCTTTAGTAATTAAAACATCATTGCCTTGGCTAGTGGAAAAGACTAAAGCCATACGCAAAGCATCAGTGCCAAATTCTTCCATAGCGCCCAAAGGATCAACAGCATTTCCTGAAGATTTGCTCATTTTCTTTTTATCTTCATCGCGAATTAAACCGTGTAGATAAACAGTTTTAAATGGAATTTCTCCAAGCAAATAAGTTGTCATTAAAATCATTCGCGCCACCCAGAAAAATAAAATATCATAGCCAGTTTCCATTACATCTGTTGGATGAAAATCTTTTAAATCTTGTGTCTCTTTGGGCCAGCCCAATGTTGAAAAAGTCCATAAACCAGATGAAAACCATGTGTCTAAAGTATCAAAATCTTGTTCCCATCCTTCACCTTCAGGCGCTTTTTCGCCTACAAATATTTCTTTATCTTTATACCAGACAGGAATCCGGTGTCCATACCAAATCTGGCGAGAAATACACCAATCACGCAAATTATCTATCCAATGAAAATATGTTTTTTTAAAATGATCAGGTAAAATATTAATTTGTTTGTTATCTATAACTTGTCTCATTAATTGTTTTAAGGTAACTTCATCGCCAACTCTAATCCCGTCAATTTTTGATTTTTTTAAAATAAATTTTTTATTTACATCAACAAACCACTGCTCTTTAATTTGTGGTTCAATAACTCCTTTACCGCGTGAGTTTGTTGCAATGCGATGAGTATAATTTTCATCTACTTTTACTAATAATCCTTTAGCTTTTAATTTCTCAACAATTTTTTCACGAGCTTTTTTAATTGGCATACCAGAAAACTCACCTGCAATTGGCATTAATTTCCCATTATAATCAATGATTTGTTCTTTATCTAAATTATATTTTTCAGCTAGTTCAAAATCAGTATTATCATGCCAAGGAGTGATAGTCATCGCGCCTGTGCCAAATTCCATATCAATAACTTCGTCTTTTAAAATTGTTGCTTCTATTTTTTTGTTTATCCATTCTAATTTAATTTTTTGTCCATGTTTATATTTTTTATATCTTTTATCATCAGGATGCATGACAACATATTTATCACCAAATTTAGTTTCAGGTCTAGCAGTTGCGATTTCAAAAGGTCCATATTTAAAATAATAAAATTTAACTTTTTCTTCCTTATACTCTACTTCATCATCAGAAACTGTAGTTTGCATTTTAGGGTCCCAGTTCACAATTCGATGACCTCTAAAAATTAATCCATCGTCATACATTTTTTTAAATGCAGTATAAACAGCTTTTGTTCTTTGTTTATCCAAAGTAAAAGCTTCGCGCGACCAATCACAAGAAGCCCCCATTTTTTTGGTTTGATTAACAATAGTGTCATGACTATTTTGCGCGTATTCCCCAACTCTTTCTAAAAATTTTTGTCTGCCCAAATCATGTCTGGTTTTATTTTCTTGTTTATATAAATCTTTTTCAACTTTATTTTGAGTGGCAATCGCGGCGTGGTCTGTGCCTGGCAACCATAAAGTTCTTTTGCCCAACATTCTATTATATCTGACCATTAAATCTTCAACTGCTAACATTAAGGCATGCCCAATATGCAAGACACCTGTTACATTTGGCGGCGGCATAACAATACTAAATCTGTTATCAGGTTTGCCCTCCTTCGCTAAAGCTTCAGAGGGTAAAAAAAACCCACCTTGTTCCCAAGATTTATATATTTCATCTTCATGATCGTTTGGATTGTATGGTCCTTTTGGTAGCATTTTTTTGGAGTAGTCATCCCGAGTCTTGATAGGACTTTTTAGGGTTGAATCAAGGCGATGGGATCCCGTTATCTTTCCACTAATTATATTCTTAGCTTATCATTTTAATTCTAACTTTTTAAATAATTTTAGTCAATAATTATGAGTGTTACCTATG